>JANMSC010000123.1:0-4097 GCA_031388885.1 Gemmatimonadales bacterium
CGGTGGCCGCCTGCCCCGATGAAAAGGCGGCCGCGTCGGCTCCACCGTCCAGCGCCGACAGCGCGGCCTCGAGCGCGGTGCGGTTCGGCGACTTTTCGCGCGAGTAGATGAAGCCGCTGGGGTAGGAGCCGTCGGCGGCGCGAAGAAAGGTCGTGGAGAGATGCAGCGGCAACACGACCGCCCCGGTGGAGGGGTCGGGCGAGTGGCCGGCGTGTACAGCGATTGTGTCGAGTTGCATTGGACCTGAGAGGCGAGACGGCGAGGCATGTCCCCGCAGTATTCACTTGATCGAACCGGCGAATCACGTGGGAACGTCGTCACCGGGAGGCAGGCGCGCAATCCGGTGCGTCTGGCCCAAGCGTGCTACGTTCCCCGCGCCACCAGCAGCATCACGTCGTACAACGCGTGGGTCCACGCCGTGATGCCGAACCCGCGCAAAATGTAGAGCGCGCTGAAGGCGACGCCGGCGATGGCGCGGAAGACGAAGCTCCCGAGCTGCAACTGATCGCCGTAAGGTCCCACGTAGTGGAACGCCGAGAAGATGAGCGCCCCTGCCATTGTGGCAAAGAGCCCCGAGGCCACCGGTCCCCATCCAAAGATGCGCTTCGCACTCCATAGCAGGGCGGAGACCAGAATTACGCGAAAGAGCAGCTCTTCGTAGAGCCCCGCACCTAACGACACCATGAGCGCAGTGGGCCAGGCGATCTGGTCCAGCGGTCCGAGCGCCAGTCGCAGGAGTGGGGCCACCAATTGCGCGGTTAGTAGTCCTACGAAGACCCCGAAGACACCGGCGAGCAGGACCGACTCGCCGAGCATGATGGCGAAGGTCGAGAGCTTGAGGGCGTCTTTGGAGCGACGCCGGTCGCGCATGATGAGGGCGACGAAGACTCCGAGCAGGAGGACGCCGAAGATGAGGGGTCCGCGTGCGCCGAAGGCAGCGTTGAAGGCCGACTTGAGGATGACGTCGGCGCCGTTTCGGACGCCGTCATTGGATTGGGAGAGGGCGGCGGCCAGCCCTTCGTAGAGGGCGAGGAGGGGGAGGGCGAACGTCAGCGAGTATCGGGGCGAGCGGCTGTCGTTCCAGTAGTTGCGGCGCGTAGCCGGGAGAGGCGAGGTATGCATGCGTCTTCTCTGTACGCGCTGGACGAGTCATCGTTTCAGTGGTGCGAAGAAGTTGAGCGGACAAGAAGGTGAGATAGAAACGGCCGGCCCCGATAGAAAGGGACCGGCCGTGTCCATAAGATAGACGTGACGCGACTACAGATTTCCTTCGCAGCCTTTGGGGCGATTCGGCGCCCTGGCATCACATTCAGCCTGCGGAATGGGCATAACCTTGGCGACGAACTGACCCGCCCGGTCGATAGGCAGCAGACCCAAACGACCCCATCGGCGCATGTCGACCCAACGCACGCCTTCGAACAGGTGAGAGAGGTGCTTCTCGTACATGATGAGATCGAGCCCCGGCGCGCCGGTTGGGACTGCGGAGAGCGGCGGTAACTTCCCCGACACGGTACGCACTGTGTTGAGGTCGACCAAGGCCGCAGCAACATTTCCGGTCGCCCAGTTGGCTTCGGCGCGCAGCAGCACTAACTCCTCGTTGCGAATAACCGGGGCCGGCGAGCTGGGGGTCGCATAGATCGTGAAGCGATACTCGGCGTTGATGTTCTGGGAACCGGGAGGAGCAACCGGTGTCGCCAGCTTGACGATCTTGCGCCCGATACGATCATCGAGCGTAACGCCGTCCGCCTGCTTCTGGGCGATGTTGACCGCCTGCGCATGCGCATAGATGTAGTTGTCCTGCGCAAAGGAATTCGCGTTGACCGCGTCGCCGGTGGCCGTGGAGTAGATGTGTCGAGGACCCACATCCAGGGCGGCCAGCGTCGTGGCGGCACCGGGAGCTGTGGCGAATGACTCGCCAAGCGCCGTGAGCGCCGCCGCATAGCAGGGCGCCAGGCACCCTAACGATCCGCGGATCACGTTGGCCTTGGCGGCCATGGCGCGGTTGAAGCGAAGGAACGACGCCGGCGTGTCGAAGCCCGCGAACCCGGAGGGCATGACGAATGGGAACGTGGCCCCACCGGCAGTGAGATTGGTCTTGGCCTCGTCCAGGAGTCCGATAACGTACTTGTACGCCGAGTCGCGTGAGACAAATGCCGACGGAGTGCTCGGCGTTGTCGGAATTTCGACCGGCACACCGATCGTGTCGCGCGTCTGAATCAGGTACAGGACATCGATCGCGTACCACGTCTTGGCGAAACCCTGAACCGCAGTCTTCTGCACTGCGGACAGGTTGGACGCCGTCGCCGCAGCGATCAGGTTACGCGCATTCTTCATATTCTGAAAACGACCATTCCACTGGCCGCTGGCAAAGCCGCCCGGATCGAGGCGCTGCGGGTTCGCCAGCCCTACCAGATAGTTGGAAACGGTGCGGCCGTCGGTCGTGAAGTAGTTGTACACCTCACGTCCAAACACACCGAGATCGCGGGTGAAGCCCGCGATGGCGCCGCGCTCACTGACCAGCATGCCGGTGGCCAGCAACTGGATCCCATTGGGATCCTTGGCCAGCGCGTCCACGGTGGGTGAGTTGTAGTTGGGCACATTGAGCTTGTCCGAATTGCAGCCGGCCAGCCCAATCATGAGCGCTCCGAGGAGCGCGACGTACCTGCGAGGCATATGGTCTCCCATCGAGCGAGTGCTCGCTGAAGTCTGAAGGAATCGGGTCGTCATGGGTTAGAAGCCGAGGTCGACGGAGAGGAAGAACGAACGCGTCGGCGGGAACGGTGCCAGGTCCACGAAGCGGACGACGTACGCGCCGCCGTTGTTCACTTCCGGGTCGAAGCCATTGTAGCCGGAGATGATGAAGAGATTGCGACCAGAGAGACTGAACCGCCCCGAGCGCGCTCCCGGAAGAAGGCTAAATATGCGCTGCGGCAAGTCGTACGAGACGTTGACCTCCCGAATCTTCGTGTACGAGCCATCCTCGAGGTAGATAGCCGTGTTACGACCACCATTCCAGGAATCGTAGCGATACTGGCCCAGCGGAACTCCGGCGGTCGGAGACGGCTTGTCGTAGTCCCACGAGTTGAACCCTTCGTCGAAAAGGTTTTTCGTCATGTTCGACAGCGTTCCGCCGCGTCGATAATCCACCAGGACGTTCACATTGAAGCGCTTGTAGTTCAAGTCATTGGAGAATGACATCAGGTACTTCGGATTGGCATCTGCCAGCGGGGTCTGCGTGGTCTGCACACCGTTCACGAGTCCGTTGCCCCAAATTGTGGAGACGGTGTGACCCGGGGTATAGAAGAGCTGGCCGTACGCATTGCCGAAGCCGCGCGCCGCCGTGTTGTCACGGAAAGGCTTCACACCTGCAGGGAACGACGTGATCTCGGTCTTGTTCTGGAACCAGGTGGCCCGCGACGTCCACTGGAAGTTCCTTGTCATCAGCGGGATAGTCGTTAGGCCAATTTCGACACCGGTCGCCTTCATTTCGCCTCCGTTCAACGTCGTCGTCGAAACGCCCGACGAAGGGGCAAGCGTCGGACGAACGAGGAGGTCGACGATGTTGCGATCGAAGTACGTTGCTTCAAGCCGAACGCGATCGCTGAACAAACCGGCGTCGATGCCGTACTCGATTTCCTTCAAGCGCTCGGGCTTGACCGCGACGTTGCCAATGGTTGCAGGCGTACCGAAACCGGCGAGGCCCCCCAAAAGTCCGTAGTTCGCGACCGTGAGGTCGCGCTCTCCGAAGTTTGGCTGGTTGCCAGACTCACCGTACGCGGCACGGAACTTCACTTCGGTGACATGCTTGATGGGGGCGGCAATGCGGTACGAACCGCTGACGCGCGGGAAGTACAGAATTTGCTCGCGATCGGCATTGACGCTCGAGCGCTCACCGCGAACTGCACCCGACAAATAGAGGCGCTCGTTGAACATGAGCATCTCCTCCTGCGCGAAAAACGCCTGATTGAGAATCAACGACCGTGAGTTGCTGACGGAGGTGTTGGCAGCACCTGAGGCGTTCTTCTGCGCCGGCCCAAGACCGCGCCCGACGATGTTGTAGTCGTTGACGTCGCGGGTCTCGTACTGGAGGCCGCCCG
>JANMSC010000128.1:0-2358 GCA_031388885.1 Gemmatimonadales bacterium
GGCTTCGATACCTCGTCGGTTGCCTACACCTCGGACATTCCCCTGCTCGATCGATGGGGAACGCCCCTCCTCTTCGGTCCTGGCTCCATTCACGTCGCGCACACGCCTGACGAGTACATCGACATCGGTGAGCTGCGCGCCGCCGTCGATGGCTATCAGCAGTTGGTGCGCGCCCTTCTCGGCGGATGATGTCGCAATCTTCCTCCAAGCCGGCCCGCAAGTGGCCGGTGGCAGTGCTTGGCGCAACCGGGGCCGTGGGCCAGACGTTCATACGCCTCCTGCAGGGCCACCCCTGGTTCGAGATTACCGACGTTGCCGCGTCCGAGCGGTCGGCGGGCAAGTCGTACGCCGACGCCACGCGCTGGATCGAGGGCACGATGCCGGCGGAGGTCGCGCGCCTAACGGTTGTGCCGTGCGATCCGGCGCAGGTGAAGGCAAAGCTCGTCTTCTCGGCGCTCGATTCCAACGTGGCGGGCGAGGTCGAGTTGGCGTTTGCCACGTCCGGCGCCCTGGTCCTGAGCAACGCGAAGAACTTTCGCATGGAAGCAGACGTACCGCTGGTGATTCCCGAGGTCAACGCGCCGCATCTCGGAGTGTTGACTCGCCAGCGGCGGGAGCGCGGCTTTGCGGGTGGCATTGTGACCAATGCCAACTGTGCGGCCACAGTGGCGACCATGGCGCTCGCTCCGCTGCATCAGGCCTTTGGTCTGGAAAAGGTGTTCGTCACGACGATGCAGGCCATTTCGGGCGCCGGCTATCCGGGGGTTCCCTCACTCGATATCCTGGGCAACGTGATCCCGTACATCGGCGACGAAGAGCCCAAGATCGAGCGTGAAATGAACAAGATGCTCGGGCGCTTTCGCGGCGAAACGCTGGAGTCGGCCAGTTTCGCGGTCAGCGCACACGCCAACCGCGTGGCTACCGAAAACGGGCATCTCGTCTGCCTCTCGATCGGCTTCGAGCGCCGAGTGACGGTTGACGAGGCGCTGGCCGCGCTTAGGGCGTGGACAGGATGCGCGGAAGCTCGCGGCCTGCCGTCCGCCCCCGAGCACCCCCTCGTCCTTACCGACGTGGTCGATCGGCCACAGACACGCCGCGACGTGGGGGCGGGGCGGGGAATGACGGTCACCGTCGGACGGGTGCGCCTCGACCCGATTCTCGACATCAAACTGGTCGCGTTAGGCCACAATACGGTGCGCGGTGCCGCTGGCGGCTCGGTTCTCAACGCCGAGCTGCTCGCCTCCCAGGGAGCCCTCGGCCCGGCATGATCGTCGTCAAGTTCGGCGGCACCTCCGTGGGTGACAGCGTCGCCATCGAGCGACTGGTCGAGGTGGTGCGGGGACGACTCCCGCGTCACCCCATCGCCGTGGTGTCGGCGATGGGCGGCGCGACCAATGCGCTCATCGCCATCGCCGAGCTGGCGTCGGCAGGGCAACTCATCAGTGCCATCCGAGGTGTGGAGACGCTGCGCGACCGCCATCTGACGACGGCCGAGCAGTTGCTCGGGTCATCGGGGAGTGCCCAGGATGTGATCGGAGAGCTGAGCGCAACGTTCGACGAACTCGCCGCGCTCGCCGAAGCGCTGTCGGTGCTTGGACACGCGACGCCGCGCAGCCGCGACGCCATCGCAGCCAAGGGCGAAATGCTCTCCTCGCTCCTCGTCACGGCCGCCTTGGCTGCCCGCGGCATTCCCGCCGAACACGTGGACGCCACCACGGTGATGATCACCGGCGACCAGTTCGGCAAGGCGGAACCGAGACAGGACAAAATCGCCGAAGCATCGCAGAAAATCCTGCGACCGTTGGTGGAGCGCGGCATTGTCCCGGTCATGGGCGGCTTCATCGGGTCCACCGAGCAGGGCATCGTCACTACTCTGGGGCGGGGGGGATCGGACTATTCCGCCTCATTATTCGGAGCCGCGCTCGGTGCCGATGCCATAGAAATCTGGACCGATGTGGACGGCATGCTCACCGCCGACCCGCGCGTGGTGCAGGGCGCGTTGTTGATCGACCGCATTCGCTTCGACGAGGCCAGCGAACTCGCGTCGTTCGGCGCCAAGGTGCTGCACCCGAGCACCATTACTCCCGCCGTTCGACTGGGCATTCCGGTCTACGTCTACAACTCGCGCAATCCCGAGGGCACGGGCACACTCATCACCTTCGACGCTCCCAAGCGGGCGGTGCGGGCGTTGGCGGGAAAGCAGGGGGTCACGGTCATCAAGGTGCGCAGTCCACGCATGTTGCTGCAGCATGGCTTCCTGCGGACCCTCTTCGATGTCTTCGATCGTCACCGAACGTCGGTGGATGTCGTCGCCACATCCGAAGTGAGTGTGAGCGTCACGATCGACGATGCCACTCA
>JANMSC010000188.1:0-1703 GCA_031388885.1 Gemmatimonadales bacterium
GGACTGCCCGGCAGCGGCGAGTTGGTGTCGCGGACGGCGTGGAAGGGGTGAGGGCGCGCGGTCGAGGGCGATTTTCTTCGCGTGAAAAACTTGCGACATCCCTTCAGCGGTCGGCTCGCGCTCGACGAGCGCGTGTCAAAACTCGATATTCTTCGGACGTCTGGCGATCGACTTCGCCACCCAGCCGGTACCGACTATTCAAAAAATGCCAGGGCACTCCAACGCCTTGTCGCCGAGCGGTTCGGCATTCCTTATCGCTAGGCAGATTGACGGACATCCGAAATCGATCATTGTGCAGTTCCGTGCGCATCCCGATCAATGTTATTTCGGGGCCAGCCATGCAGAAGCCGAGCTCGACCCGCTGGTCGCCGACGGGGGAAGCCTCCGAGTCCGGGTACCGAAGATTGCGGCCCGTAGCGGCTCAGTGGTTAGTTTCAGATGACTCTCTCGAACGTTCCCATGACGACCGAGGCACGCGCTCCAACACCCGCCGTTCGCACGGACCCGCTTCTGTGGGAAGTTGTCGGTCGGCTACGGGCTGCCTATCTGCCCGACCGAATCTATCTGTTTGGGTCGCGCGCCCGGGGTGAGCAGGGATCCGACAGCGACTACGACATTCTCGTGGTCGTGCCCGACGACGCGCCGGTCGACCGGCGAGAGAGCCGCCTTGCCTACCAGGTTCTCTGGGGACTTCGCGTAGCCGTGGACGTGCTCGTCTGGACCCGGACCGCCTTTGATGCGAGGTTGCATTTAACGGCTTCGCTCCCCTCGACGGTGATCCGCGAGGGCTTGTTACTTCATGCCGCCTGATCCGATTCGCCTCGCCGACACCGCCGCCTGGCTCTCGAAGGCTCGGCTGGATTTGCGCAGCGCCGCAGTTGACCTGGCCGTGTCCCCTCCAATCGTCGGTGATGCTCTGTTTCACTGCCAGCAAGCCGTTGAGAAGGCCATCAAAGCTCTGCTTACATGGCATGATAGTCCGTTCCGGAAGACCCACGATCTCGTAAGCCTTGGTGGTCAAGCCGTCGAAATCGACCCCAGTCTCGAAGATTTGCTCCGGGAGGCGGCCCCGCTGACGGAATACGCCTGGAAATACCGATACCCCGGTGAGTTTGTTGAGCCATCACCCGACCGGGTGACGCCCATCTTGGCATTGGCCAAGGAGGTCGTCGAAGCGATTGCCACCCGAATCGACGAGACCAGTCGGTAGCGCAAACGCCCCAACGTCCGTCGCCTTTGCCTTCCCTTGGCATCCCTTGTCTACGGAATCCACTGCGGTTGATCTGGTGCCCCACCTCAACTCCGCGATCATCGGGCGGTGTCGTATCGAACGCGAGGAGGGTGCGGGCCGAGCTCGGCCAAGCCCTCGGTCCCGAACGCGTCCTACGCGCTCGCAGAAGCTCTATCCCGCGCTCACGCTTACGCGCCTGCGCCCGGGGGTGAGCAACCTGCAGCACATGCTCCCGACGTACTTCTCGGAGGGGGTGCTGCAGCGAAAATTGTCGCTCGAGCGCTTCGTCGAGACCACGTCGACCAATGCCGCCAAGCGCTACGGACTCTACCCGAAGAAAGGAGTCATCCGCGCCGGGAGCGACGCCGACGTGGTGATATGAAACCCCAAGCGCACCGCCCCGGTGCGCGGCGAAGACGACCTGTCCAACGCCGACTATTCGGTGTACGAGGGGCGGATGGTGACTGGGTGG
>JANMSC010000138.1:0-5387 GCA_031388885.1 Gemmatimonadales bacterium
GGAGAAGGGAGAAGAGAGGGACCAGCTGCGGGATTCAGTGGCAAGGGAGCGTTCTCCCTTCTCCCTTCTCTGCTTCTAGCCCTGCAACGCCGCCGCCCCGCCGACCAATTCCGCGATCTCCTGCGTGATCTGGGCCTGACGTTGGCGATTGTACGTCCGTTTCAACAACTCGATGATGTCGCCCGCGTTGTCGGTTGCGTTCTTCATTGCAGCCCGGCGCGCCGCATGCTCCGCCGCCACCGTCTCGACCAGCCCACGGTACACCATGTTGCGCACGTAGAGCGGCAGCACCTGCTCGAGCAACGTTGCCGGATCAGGTGACAGGATGTAATTGGGCCGCATGCCGCTTGCAGCGGGCGCTGGCGCCTCGATCGGGAGGATGCGCGCGGTCGTGGGTGGCGAGTCCATCACGGAGATGAACTTCGACTGCACCAGTTCGACCACGCCCAGCGATCCTGCGGCGTACTCCGCCATCAGGTCCTCAACCAGCGATGCCGCATGGTCTGCCGTCGGCTTGTCACCGATGTCGGGCCGCTCTGCGCGGAAAGTGCGCCCGATGTACCGAAAGAAACCGACACCCTTCTTGCCCACGCCAACGAGCTCGACCGTGTACCCCTCGCCCGCGAGCGCGTCGACGCGACGCCGCGCTTCCTTGATCAGGTTGGCATTGAATCCGCCAGCCAGGCCGCGGTTCGACGTGATCAGGATCACCACCGCCCGCGACGGGCCGCCCTTGGCGGGCGACAACGGCCGGCGCAGCAACGGGAACTGACTCGCCAACTCCGGCGTGACAAGGTCGCCGATCACCTGGCGCAACGCCTCGGCGTACGGCCGGGCTGCGATGACACGATCCTGCGCGCGCTTCAGCTTCGACGTGGCGACGAGTTCCATCGTCCGCGTGATCTTCCGCGTGTTGGTGACGGAGCGGATCCGTCCCTTGAGTGCCTTGGAGGACGCCATGCTACTCGGGCTTGAACATCGGCGCGAACGCCTCGAGGGCCGACTTGATCTCGGCGACGACGTCGTCGTCCAGCACCTGCTTCGTGCGAACCGTCTCGAGCACCTGCGGCCGCGACGCACGGAGCCACGCCAGCAGGTCGCGCTCCCACTGGCGGACGTGCTTCACCTCAACAGGATCGAGGTAACCCTCGGTTACGGCGTAGAGCGAGACGACCTGCTCCTCAACCGGTACCGGTTGATACTGTGGCTGCTTCAGGATCTCGACCATGCGCGCGCCACGCGCGAGCTGACGCTGCGTGGCCGCGTCGAGGTCGGAACCGAACTGCGCGAAGGCTTCGAGCTCGCGGTACTGCGCCAACGACAGGCGCAACGGGCCGGCCACTTTCTTCATCGCCTTGACCTGCGCGGCGCCGCCGACGCGCGACACCGAAAGTCCGACGTCCACCGCCGGGCGCACGTTGGCGTAGAACAGATCGGTTTGCAGGAAGATCTGGCCGTCGGTGATCGAGATGACGTTGGTCGGGATGTACGCCGACACGTCGCCCGCCTGCGTCTCGATGATCGGCAACGCGGTGAGCGATCCGCCTGTCACCTTGATGCGCGGGTCGAGTTCGAGGACCTTCGGATCGGTGTCAAGTTTGGCGGCGCGCTCGAGCAGGCGGGAGTGCAGGTAGAACACGTCGCCCGGATACGCTTCGCGCCCCGGTGGGCGGCGAAGGATCAACGACATCTGGCGGTACGCCGCGGCCTGCTTGGAGAGATCGTCGTAGACGCAAAGGGTCGCCTTCCCCTCTTCATACATGAAGTACTCAGCCAGCGCAGTGCCGGTGTAGGGGGCGATGAACTGGAGCGGCGCCGGATCCGACGCCGATGCGACGACGACGATGGTGTAATCCATCGCGCCAGCCGACTTCAGCTTCTCGACCACGGTCGCGACCGTCGAGCGCTTCTGCCCGATCGCGATGTACACGCAGACAACGCCAGTGCCTTTCTGGTTGATGATCGTATCGATCGCGATCGCCGTCTTGCCGGTGCCACGATCGCCGATGATCAGCTCGCGCTGGCCCCGTCCGATCGGGATCATCGCGTCGATCGCCTTCACGCCAGTCTGCATTGGTTCGTGCACCGGCTTGCGCACGATGATGCCCGGAGCCATGAACTCGACCGGACGCGGCGATCCGCCGGTGATTGCGCCGAGTCCGTCGACCGGACGCCCGAGACCATCGACCACACGGCCAAGGAGCGACGGACCGGTTTGCACCTCGAGCAGACGACCGGTGCACCGCACCTCGTCGCCTTCCTTCAGCTTGAGGTAGTCACCCATGATCGCGGCGCCAACCGAGTCCTGGTCGAGGTTGAGCACCAGGCCAGTGATCACCTCACCCGTCTCGCGCACCGTGAACTCGAGCATTTCGCCCGCAATCGCGCGACGAAGGCCGTAGATCAGGGCAACTCCGTCCTTCACTTCCAGTACCGTGCCGACGTCGTTCACATCCATCGATCCGAGGTCGGCTGCCTCGATTTCGCGAAGGAGAATGGACTTGAGTTCGCCGGGATGCAGCGTCGAATCCGTTGCCATGGTACTCAGTCGTCAAGGGTGATCGAAACGTTTTCTTGCGCAACTTGTGAAAATAGTCACAAGGCTGGGGGGCCGACAACCCGCGGCTCTACGACCAGGTCTGGTCGCCGGTGTCGCCCAGGAGTGCCGCCGCGAGGCGGTCCGGACCGACCTCAGCGATCTCCCGGGCCGAGACACCAAAGGTCCGTCGCGCCGTTCGCTGGAGCAGTGACGGAGACGAGAATCCGAGAAGTTGCGCGACGTCAGCCACGCGATATGCAGCGTTTCCGAGAAGCTGGCCGGCGGCGACCAGGCGGACCCCGTCAATCGCTCGTTTCAGCGGGGGCGCCCCTCCGGCCGCGAATTGGCGGGAGAGCGTTTCGCGGGCCACGCCGAGCCGTTTGGCAAGTGAACCGGTATCGAGACCGTCCGGCGCGTCGGCGACCACGGCGACCCACGCGTCACGCTGGATCGGCTCGACCAGCCCGAGCCGCGCGGCCAAGGGCAACAACTCGGCGCGGCGGCGCGCGGTGACACCGTGGATGCCGATGAGTCGCGGGAGGAGCAGTTCATCGAGGTCTTCGAGCACCACTGCCGCTACCCGGTTTCTGTGCGCACGCAACAGGAGGTCGGCATCGTCACTCCGAATCGGGGCGAAGAGCAGGATCGGCAACGCGGCATAGTCACGCCGCAATGACTCGAGGGCAACGCTGCGCGCAGAGTCGGGGCCGACGACGACAGCGTCGATGAGGTTCCGGCTGAGAATTGCTTCGAGGTGCTTCGGTGATCGCGCCGTGAGCACGCGGATCGGCATTGCTGGAAACGCGCGGCGCAGCGCCAACAGAGCCGGGCGCCGCTCGAGCAGTGCGGCGACCGCGGGCATCGGTCGTCAGCCCACGGCAGCGGGAGGAATCGGGGCCGGCTTCGGACGCGGTCGGCCCGCGCCCATCGCTACCATCGCCCGCACCATTTCGGCGCCCCGGCGCAGCACGCCGCGCGCGTTGTCGTAACTCAGCACCTCGAGCGAGCGATCGAGCGTCTCCCAGCGCACGGCGGTAATCCCTTCATCGGCCTGCGGGTTGGCGTCGCCCGACGGCGATTCGAACAGGAAGAAATGGCAGAACTTGTGGATGTAGCGGCCACGAAAGCGGAAGTGCCAATCAATCACCCGGATCGGCCCGACCGGCACGAGTAGCTCGAGACCGGCCTCCTCGTGCGTCTCACGCAGCGCCGTTTCCGCTGGCGTCTCGTCGTCTTCGAGATGCCCCTTTGGAAATCCCCAGTGCTGGTAGCTGTCACGAATCAGCAGGAATCGCGGCGTCCCGTCGGCATCCCGTCGAAAGACGATGCCACCGGCAGAGACTTCGCGTTCAGCACGCTTTTTGGACAATGAGGGGCCCGGTGACGGTTGGGATGCAGCGACTGCGGTGTGCAATCTAGAGCGGCGGGGCGATCAGGGTAACAGGCTGCGGGAGATTTGGCCTGTTCGATGTCACAAGGGTATCGGAAACAGGTCGACAGTCGACAGTTGACTACGCCGCAAAACTCCGCAACGCCTCCCCCGCGTCGCCATCGCGGAGCCGCTTCAAGGCACGGTCCCGCAGCTGCCGCACCCGCTCGCGGGTGACGCCGAGCATCGCGCCGATCTCCTCCAGCGTGTGCTCACGTCCACCATCGAGCCCGAAGTACAGCTGAATCACCCTTGCGTCACGCGGCGGAAGCAGCCGGAGCGCGCGCTCGACCGCTTCGACAAGAAACCGCTCCATCACCGCCGTCTCGGTATCGCTCGCCCCCTCGGCGATGAAGCGATCCACCAGCGCGCGATCGCCGTCGGGCGAGAGGGGTGCGTCGAGCCGCACGTCGGCGGTATTGAGTGACGCGAGCGACTGCACCACGTCCACGGCAAGGCCGGTGGCCTTGGAGAGTTCTTCCGGTGTCGCTTCGCGGCCGAGGTCCTGGCGCAGCGATTCGGACGCCCGGATGATCCGCGAGAGGTCGGCCGTGCGATTGAGCGGGACGCGCACGGTGCGGCCATGACGTGCCAGCGCAGCGAGGATCGACTGCCGAATCCACCACACCGCGTATGAGATGAACTTCACGCCCTGCTCCGGATCGAACTTTCTCGCGGCCGTCATCAGGCCGACGTTGCCCTCGCCGATGAGATCGATCAGCGCCATGCCCCGATTCTGGTACTTCTTGGCGACGGAGATGACGAACCGCAGGTTGCGTTGCACCAGTTCCTGCATCGCGAGTTCGTCCCCGGCCCGCACGCGCCGCGCGACCGCGATCTCCTGCGGTTGCGTCAGGAGCGGAGTGCGCGACACCTCGTGGAGGTACTGATCGAGGATGTCGCGATCAGCTCCCGATGCGCCGAGCGAGTGCGATGTCTCCCGCTTCCGGACACGCCGCGGCGGCGGCGGCGTACCGAGAATCTCGGCGAGTGACGCGTCGGCGGCGAACGGCGTCGTGACAGGCTGGCGCGGCCCGCGATCGGGAGGCTGGGAAGCCGAGAGGAACGGCATCGGAAGAACGATAACGGGGCCGCGCCAGCGCGCGCACAAGGGCTGTTTTTGCTTGACACCCCGGGCGCCACGGGATACTTTCTCGCGCTGCCCCGGCCATGGAAAATGTTGCTTCGAGGCCCGGGTAATGGGGGCGTAGCTCAGTTGGGAGAGCGCGTGAATGGCATTCACGAGGTCAGGGGTTCGATCCCCCTCGCCTCCACTCCATGACCGGTCGAGAGCGGGACGAGCGGTTGCGCCTGAATGACGCCGCAGATACCTTCGGCGTCCTGTTGGAGACGCGGGAATAGCTCAGTTGGTAGAGCACAACCTTGCCAAGGTTGGGGTCGCGGGTTCGAGTCCCGTTT
>JANMSC010000192.1:0-2828 GCA_031388885.1 Gemmatimonadales bacterium
GGTGGTCTGGCAACGCGAGGCGGCCCGTCACAGCGCGCGATCCATTCGCGCCCACCTTGACGCCGAGTACAACAGTCGAACGGAGTCGTCGGTGCGCCTTCAATGGGCGACGATCCGGAGGACGCGCGTGCGTGAGGCGAAGTACTCGCTCGCTCAGCTCGTCGCCTTCCAGGAAGCGGTGACAAACAGCCGTCTCCCTATTCCGGGTCTCGTCGGAACGGGGGCGAGATTGTTTGCGAACCGGCTGGCCGTCGATTTTTCCAGTCAAGCACTCGTAGCGCCGGGCCTAGCGGCGCTCCGGAGGCTGGGCGGGATGGGAGTTGGACAGCCGTGGTATGCATACGGGCTCGGCGTCGTGGCCATAAATCCGCCGTGGTATTCCAACCCCATCGAATGCGGAACCGATTCCGACGGCACATTTGTGGATTTCTGTACCAAAGCTGATGTCGCCCTTGGTTCGTTCTATTCGTCTCTTGGCGAGCGAAAGATCGGATTGTCGGTGACCGGGGCGTGAATGGGGGCGCGGGGTCGCGGGCGATCAACCCAACCTGGCGAGTGGTCCAGGCGCCGGTGCCCCCGATAATGATCTGGAGAGGCGCGAATCGCGTCCACAATTCGGGGATGGCCACGGGTACGACGAGTGGGGAGCTGATCAATGACTGCTACCATGCCACGGTGTCCGTAACGTGGGGAGCGGGCATTCGGCGACTGAAGCTCCAGTGCCTGATGGTCATTGATCATATCGGATGGGGCGCAGGAGATAGTGGGGCGCCGGTCTTCGGACAAGATGTTGCCGGGGGACCATACAAGGCGCTTGGGATACAAGTAGCGGGCGGGGTTCGGCGCATGAACGCCCTAGCCCTGTCGCTCGTCCTAAGCGCGTGCGGTGGCGCGTCGGCGCAATTGTCCGCCACGAGTCCGAGCACGCCGCTGGGCTATGTCATCACTGTGGATCGGACCGAGGCCACCTTGGAACGTCGGGGAAGCTGGGTGGGGTTCAGGGTGACGACCACGATTCATAACAACAGAACGCAGCCCCTGTTCATCATGCGCTGTGAGGTGGAGGCGCAACGCCATATTGGCGACCGATGGATAACCGTGTGGAACGAACTATGCCTCGCGACACGAATGACACCGGCAACCATTGGCCCCGGCGATTCGCTGCAGCGCACGCTCACGGTCGGAGGCCCAACGAATCCATCCGATCCGTTACGACTTGACGAGCGATTCGGCATCGGAACCTTCCGGATCGTCTTTCCGCTGTCCTACACGCGAACGACATTCTACCCGACCAATCTGCCATCGGAGGCGAACCGCGCTTCGCCTGAGATTCTGGTGAAGGATCCGTAAGCCGAGCACTCGCAAGCGTTCGGGTCGCCTGCAGGAGCTGCGGCGCCAGGCCGAAGTTTCGCCAAGTGTTGAACGCGTTTGTCCTTACGTAGCATGCACTTGGCGTGAAATCGGAGTGCGTGTTGCTGTTTACAGGTAGGTTCGCTCGCATCGGCCACCCCGAAGGCGTCGGCCTGCGTGGTGGTATGCCACCAGCGCGTTGCGGCAAGCTTCGTCTGTAGCGCCACGATGCGTGCCGCCGCAGCGCGCTACTCTCGGTCGCGCTCTCGTGAAGGCCTGGAAGCGAGCACACACGCAACGCCCACGCGCTGCGTCCTCGTCGCCACGGCCTCGACGTGTCCATGCGCGCACGATGCGGTGACCTTCCGTCGATGGAGAAGGGACGACGTGGGCTCTGCTCGCGGACGGAGTTGGCGACAGCGAGCGACTGCCCTAGCGCAGGCTGAGCGCGATGTGCGGCTCTGCGGAGTACTGGTTGACGCGCTTCCTGAGCGGCAGCGACTCTTCGGGCGGGAGTTTCGCAGTCAAGTCCGCCTCTGCCACTATGCCTACCAACACGCCGTCGTCACTCACAACGGGAATGCGCCGAACCTCCGCGCGCTCCATCAGGCGAACAATCTCCGACACATCGGCATCGGGCAGCACGGTCTCCAACGGAAGGGGAGTCATGACGTCGCGAACGAGACAGGTGCCGTGGTACCCCCGCGCGACGAATCGTGTGGTGATGTCGCGGTCGGTGATGAGGCCTACTAAACGTGGATGGACGAGGTCTTCCACGACCGGCACGCCACCAATGTTCTCGTATCGCATGATCTCGGCGGCTTTGCATACATCGTCCGTCGAGGAGACGACGAACGGACTTGGTGTCATGATTTCTCGCGCTTTCATACAGATCTCCTCGTGGCGGTAGGTCCTCATCGCAGAGTGTATGCGTCCTTGGGCCGCCGCGTGTCGGGTGCCGCGCCGCGCGGTGTACGGGATTCCCTGAAAGGTTGTGAAGGCAAACTGAAGCGGCCAAACCGACGTGGTAGTCGCTACGTGGACTTCGGTGCTTCGCACAGTGGGCAGTCCAGCAACGTCCCGATCCGCAATGAGCGACCCTCCTCACTTTGCGTCCACTCGCGGACCTGCCACGGCGGATCGTGCCGCACGTGCTGCGTGTGACCGCACGAGAGCTCGGCGACCCACTGCCCCTCATCATCCGGCCGCAACCGCTCGATAGTCCGTAGTGGCATCTCCCGTCCGCGAAGAAGTTCCATCAATGGCGGGCTATGTACGAGCCTGACACGCCCGCTCGATGTCGCCGATGATGCGACGCGCCATCTCCGCAGGATCAGCGGCGTTGCGGATGGGCCGACCCACAACAAGATAGTCCGCACCCGCCCGTATAGCCTCCGCGGGAGTCGCCGCGCGTTTGTGATCGTCCGTTGCGCTGCCCGATGGTCGAATGCCGGGACTGATGATCAACGGATCGGGGC
>JANMSC010000195.1:0-4654 GCA_031388885.1 Gemmatimonadales bacterium
CCAGCACCGAGGCGGATCTTGCCGCTGCGCGCGACGCCGTCGAGTCGATGAGCGAGGAGCATCATCGGCTCGAGCTCGGTGTCGCCGAGGCAACGGCGATGCGCCGCCGGCTCGTAGAACGCGTCGAAACCGAGTGGAAGCGTCCCTTCGAGGAACTCCTCGATGCGGCGCCGCCGCTCGACCTTGACCTCGAGACACTTGAATCGGAAGCCGCCCGGATTGTCGGGGCACTCGAGGCCATTGGTCCGGTGAATGCCCTCGCCGTCGAGGAGCACGCCGAGGAGAGCAAGCGTGCGGCGTTTCTCCAGGCGCAGCGTGACGACCTCGTCGCGGCCCGACAGGCGCTGCTGCAGGCAATCAAGGAGATCGACGGTACGGCGCGCGCGCTCTTCATGGAGACCTTCGAGGCGGTCAGGACGAATTTCACGGGTGTCTTCCAGACCCTGTTCGGCGGCGGCGAGTGTGACCTCCGGCTCAGCGATCCCGATGATCCGCTCGAGGCGGAGATCGAGATCCATGCCGCGCCGCGCGGCAAGCGAACCCAACGGATCCACCTCTTGTCGTCGGGTGAACGGACGCTGGTGGCAGTGTCGCTACTGTTTTCGATCTACCTCACCAAGCCGAATCCGTTCTGCCTCATGGACGAAGTCGATGCGCCGCTCGACGACGCAAATGTCGGCCGGTTCCTGCGGCTCCTCGACGAGTTCAAGGTGCAGACGCAATTTCTCGTCATCACCCACAACCCGCGCACCATGCAGGCCGCCGATAGCGTCTACGGCGTCACGATGCAGGAGCCCGGTGTGTCCACCGTCGTGGGTGTGCGCCTTGGCGAACACGTCGGCGTGGCCTGACCCAACTGACGAACCGGACCTTTCATGCTGATCGTGATGAAGCAGGATGCCAGCGCCGACGAGATTGCTGGCGTGGTGGCGGTGATCGAGCAGCTTGGCTTCGAGGCGCGCCCGATGCCCGGGCGTCAGCGCACCACGGTCGGTCTCGTGGGAAACGACGGCCGGGTCGATGCATCGATGGTCGAGGGAATGCCGGGCGTGGCCGAAGTGATCCACGTCTCAAAGCCGTACAAACAGGTCTCCCGTGAGTGGAAGCCCGAACCCACACGAGTCGCACTTCCCGATGGCTCGGCGGTCGGTGGGCGCGAAGTCATTGTGATGGCAGGCCCCTGCTCGGTCGAAAGCGAAGCCCAGATCATGACGGCCGCCCGGCAGGTGCGAGCCGGTGGTGCCACCGTGCTCCGGGCAGGCGCGTTCAAGCCGCGCTCATCGCCCTACTCGTTCCAGGGCATGGGAAAGGCCGGACTCGAGTTGCTCGCCATGGCACGCGCCGAAACCGGCCTGATGATCGTCACCGAAGCGATGGACCCAACGGGCCTCGAGATGGTGGCTGAGACCGCCGACATCATCCAGATCGGCGCGCGGAACATGCAGAACTACTCCTTGCTCAAGGAATGTGGACGCCTGCGCAAACCGATCCTGCTGAAACGCGGCCTGGCCGCGACGATTCCTGAGCTGCTGCTCTCGGCCGAGTACATTCTGGCCGAAGGCAATCCCAATGTGATCCTCTGCGAACGAGGCGTGCGGTCGTTCGATCCGACGACGCGGAACCTGTTCGACCTCGCGGCCGTAGCTGTAGTACATGGCCTGTCGCATCTGCCGATCATCGCCGACCCGAGTCACGCGACCGGCCACCGCGACATGGTCCCTCCGATGGCGCGCGCCGCAATTGCAGCCGGTGCCGATGGACTCCTGGTCGAGATGCACCCGAATCCGGAGCGCGCGATGTCAGATGGGGCCCAGAGCCTGTATCCCGAGCAGTTCGAGCGGATGATGCGAGACGTGGCAGCGATCGCCGAAGTGATCGGCCGGTCCCTCGCGGTCCCCGTGGAGACCATGACATGATGATTCGACGACTCCTCGTCGCGGCAGCATGCGCGGTGATGTTGGACACGGAAGCCGGGGCACAAGCCGGGTCGCCTGACGCGTCGGCGATCATCACCCGCGCAGCGCGTACCTATCGGGCGCTCTCGGCACTGCAGGCCGACTTCCGGCAGCGGATCGACGACGAGTTCCTCGGGGCGATGAGTGCGCGGGGCGTGCTGTCGCAGGCTGGCGACAACCGGTTTGCGATGCGATTCACCGACCCCGCGAACGATGCGATCATCATCGACGGGACGCGAGTGTGGGTGTACCTGCCAAGTTCGATGCCGGGCCAGGTGCTCCGGTACCCGATGCCGAGCGGGCCGGTGTATGGCTACAACCTGCTCGCGCTGTTTCTCGACCGCCCGCTTGAGCGGTACCGTGTGAGCTACGTCAAGAACGATGAGATCGACGGGCGGCGTGCCGACGCGCTGCTGCTCGAACCGGTGGCCAACGACCTCCCGTTCCGCCGCGCGACGGTGTGGTTCGATCGCGAAGATTTCTTGCCGCGCCGCCTCGAGATCCTCGAGAAGACCGGTGCAAAGCGCACGGTGGAGTTGTCGCGGTTGCGGCCCAATGCGAGCATCGCACCGAGCGTGTTCACGTTCGTGCCACCCAGGGGCGTGAAGGTGGTGGATCAGAAGAGCTGAGCAGGACTCACGGCGAGCGTTCGCCGTCAGCCGTTCGCCGTTAGCCGTCGGATCGTACCGGTGAAGACGTGCTGATTGCGCGTCGCAGTTCCGCCGCGATCCGCAGCGCTCCCGTCTCGTCGAGCCCGCGTTGCCGCGCAATGCGGAGCGCTTCCTCCCCCAGTGCAGCGTACAGCGCACGATCACTCCCTGAGAGTGTCTCGAGGTGCGCCGCCACCGTGCCCGCGTCGCCCCGCGTGATCGGCCCGCTCAACGCCATCGCGGCGCCGCGCTGCGCCACATTGTCGAGGGCGCGCCGCATGATCGGGAGGTACAATGTGGCCGCCGCGTCGCCTGCCCCGGCCGCGCGCGCCAACCGCTCCGCCATGGCACAGAGCACCACCACGTAGTTCGACGCGACGACCGCCCCCACGTGGTACAGCCGTTTCCCTGCCCCATCGAGCTCGACAATCGGCGCCATGCCGAGCGCGGTGGCCAGGTCCCGCGCCACGGCGACCGCGCGCGCGTCGCCCTCGACGGCCGCAGGATTCCCCGCGAGTGCATCAGGGTCACCGTCAGGCACCGTGATCGTCTGCAGCGGATGCAGCGAGCCGAGCGCGGCTGCTGTTGCATCAAGCGCACTCAGGACGCCGCGGTCGTACAGCCCGGCACAATGCAGCACGACGTGGCGCTCCGTGACGGCACCCGTGTCTGCGAGCGCCTGCGCGACGTCGCCGATGGCATCGTCAGGAACGGCGACAAAGACGACATCGGCCGCGCTGATCGCCGGTGCCCACGCGACGACCGACGGCGCGAGTGGCGTCGGCAACTCGCGCACGCTTCGTCCGAGCATCGCGACCCGCGCACCAGCACGCGCAAGGGCGCGTCCGAGCGTCAGCCCGACGCGCCCCGTTCCAACGATCGCGATCGACGGCAGCGTCACTGCCGCCCGGTAACCTGCGTCATCAGCTTGTCGGGCGTGGTGCCGCTCTGGAGCAGGTCCAGCGCGGCCTTTACCTGCGGATCTTCCTGCGACCGACGGCGCAGCTCGGCCTGTCGGCCGAACACGTACCGCGCCATCTCGAACCCGAGTTGGTCACGCACGATCGAGGCACCCGCCGCCCGTGCGTCCGGCGTCATGCTGACGCCTTTCGCGTCGAGTCGGTCCATCACCGCGTTGATCATCGACTGATCGACCACGAATGCCTCGCTCTTCAGCGTACCGCGCTGCTTGGCGTCGAGCG
This sequence comes from Gemmatimonadales bacterium, assembly GCA_031388885.1. Lineage (GTDB taxonomy): Bacteria > Gemmatimonadota > Gemmatimonadetes > Gemmatimonadales > GWC2-71-9 > Palsa-1233. The sequence goes on from JANMSC010000195.1 coordinate 3,808, forward strand.
CCATCGCGACCAGCACATCGCGGTAGAGCGCCACCTTGCCACCGATCGCCTTCGCAAAGGCCTTCTCGTTGTCGGCCAGGGTGTCGATTCGCACGATCCGGTCGGGCACGATCCCCCCGCCCCCCTTCACGATGCGGCCATCAGTCGTCTTGAACGTCGGCAACGTATCGAGCCGCGCGGAATCCGTGCCAGCGGCCTCCGCCGTCACCTGACGCAGCTGGTCTTCCTCGCTGGCCGCGGTCCGCTGAATGGTGCGCCCGCTGGGGGTGAACCAGCGCGCCGTGGTGAGCTTGAGTGCGCGGTTTGGCGGCATCCGGAAGAGCGATTGCACCAAGCCCTTGCCAAACGTTGGCGTGCCCACGATCACGGCGCGGTCGTTGTCCTGCAATGCACCGGCGATGATCTCGGCCGCACTCGCCGAGAACTCATCCACCAGGACCACGATCGGCATCTCGGGCCAAAGTTGTCTGGCACCATCGGCAAAGGTCCGCGACGTGCCATCGGCGCGGCCCCGGGTCGCCACAATTTGCTGGCCCTGGTCGAGAAAGAGGTCCGACACCGCCACGCCCTGATCGAGCAGACCACCGGGGTTGCGCCGCAGGTCGAGAATCAGGGACTTCATCCCCTGTTTGCGCAGCGCTTCGATCTCGTCGCGCAACTCCTTCGCCGACGTCTCACTCACCGGGTTGAGCGCGACGACACCGATCGACGGCCTGAGCAGGCTCCCGGGTTGCACTGATCGTTTGTTAATCGTCTCACGCTTCAGCGTGAACGACAGCAGCTCCGCAATGGCGGGGCGTCGAACCCGCATCGTCACCTTCGTGCCGGCCGTGCCGCGCAGCACCTT
>JANMSC010000223.1:0-2036 GCA_031388885.1 Gemmatimonadales bacterium
GGTGCGGACGCTGTCCTGTGCCAGCGCGGGCATGGTCCACAGCGTGAGCAGCGCGAGCGGAAGGACGATGCGAATGGTCAGGGTGCCCTCGTGCGTGAGATCGTCGACAATGCGACGCCGTGGGCGGCGCCGCACCATGCAATCTACTCGGCCCCTGCGGTCCTGAGCACGTGGCATCAGGGTAGAGCCGGACACCCGTCGCTTCCGGGCTGCCAACCTGTATCGTCGTTGATCCGTACAAGGGAATCATCGACCGCACGCGCGACAATACGCGGTACCGAGCAGCGGAGCGAGAACGGCGACGGCGGGACCCGACGTGTCGCCGGTAGCTGTGGCAGACGTCGTACTATTGCCGAAACTTGCCTCCGCGCGCAGCGCAGCGGGCGAGTCCGTTACGGAGCGCCTGAATGACTGTCACACGAAGCCTTGTCGCCGCCTGCATCTTCGCGGGCGCCGCGCTCCCCGCCGGGGCACAATCAAAGCCGCCGCTCAAGCAGCCGCTCAGTGTGACGGCCGCCGACTCGTCCCGCTTTCTCACGCTGGGCAGGACGTACACCCGCTGGTTCCTCGCGGGCACGCACGATTCACTCGCGGCAGCCACCGAGGACCCCACGCTTGTTCGCATGGGCGGCCTCGCGGGCATCGAGAGTCTGCGTGCGCGCGTCACCCGGCAGTTCGGAACGCAATTGCGGATGGTAGAGGAGAAGCTGACGCGACGGGACGGCCGATTACAGTTCTGGCACGCTGCAACATTCTCCGGCCTCAGGAACGACCAGATGGTCATACGATGGGTGCTGAACCCTCAAGGACGAATCGTCGGTGCTGGTTTCGGGCCCAGAAGCCAGGCGCAGGCGGACTAGCCCTGTGACGACTCATTACGAAGGCCGTGGGGGCGTGGGATCCAACGCTTCGGCCGAGGCCACATCGCGGGTGACTGAACCGCGTCCTCACATCGTCGTCGCGGACGATCACCGGCTCTTTGCCGAGGGCGTGTCACGCATTCTCAAGGCGAACGGATACCTCGTCAGCATTGTGACGCAGCTGGCGGGGCTTGAGGAAACGATCGTGTCGGTCGACCCGGACCTAGTCCTGCTCGACCTCAGCTTTGGCAAGGAAACGGCGTTCCCGCTCCTCCAGCACCTCCGTGCCACACGTCCCAACCTGCGGATTATCGTCGTATCGGCGCTTGACGACACAGTCATCGTGGAAGCCGTGGAGCGCACGGGAGCTGGATATCTCCCGAAATCGCGCGCGTCAAAAGACCTGTTGGCCGCCGTCAAGGCGTCGCTGGGTGGGGTGTCCATCATTCGGACGCGGCTTCCGACGAGCGTGCCGGCGCACCGAACCATTGGAGCGATCCCGCTGACACGACGGCAAATCGAGGTACTGCTCGGCTTGCATCGCGGGGAGGCGAGCGCGGAGATCGGTGCTGCGCTGGGCGTGTCGACCAAGGCGATCGATCCGCACATTCATGCGCTGCGCGAGCGGATTGGAGTGCGGTCGCGCGCAGAGCTGGTGCGTTGGGCGGAGGCGCACCTGGACGAATTGCGGCGCTGAGGAGGCCGCGCACCGTCAGTGCGCGGCCATCCACAGCAGACGTGCGTCAGGCCGATGACGCCGGCTTCATCCGCTCCATGACGAATCCGATCGCGGCGCCACCAATTCCGCCGTGAACGATTTGCACAAGGGGATGGACGATGGTGCGGGTGAGGTTGGCAACATCCGAAACGCCGTACAGGATGAAATCAACGGCAAACCACATGAGGAAGCCGACAACGGCGCCGACCTTGGCGCCTCCGATCATTCCAGTCGCGAAGCGGGCGCCCATGGCGTAGCAGATCAACGCGGCATACGCGAGGTTGCCCAGCGCGACCGCCCACATCAGTTCCGCCGGGCGACTCACCCCCGTAGCAGCACCGGCATTCTCGGCGTAAAACCCAGCGAGTGCCATGGTGAAGATCAAGTACCCTGTGACGTAGAGCACGATGCCACCCACGAGGGTCCCGACAAGGAACTTCCTTGTGTCCATGATGATT
>JANMSC010000228.1:0-1830 GCA_031388885.1 Gemmatimonadales bacterium
GAAGGGATCCTGATCAATGTCGCGCGACGCTGGAAGGAATCGTCCAGCGATGGCGTGCGCCATGGTCTCGAGGCGTACATGATCGAGCAGCCGTGCAGCGTCTGTCACGGCAAGCGGCTCAAAGCCGAGTCGCTGTCCGTGCTGATTCACGGCGCGAGCATTGGTGATGTGGTCGAGCTGCCAGTTGAGGATACGACCACGTTCTTCGAGTCGATTCCGGTCGGGCGTGCCACGGCCGGCGCGATCGACCCTGATATCGCCGGTCCGATTCTCAAGGAAGTCGTCGAACGACTCCGCTTCCTGCGTGATGTTGGTCTCGAGTACCTCACCCTCGGCCGTTCGGCCGGGTCACTCTCCGGTGGCGAAGCACAGCGGATCCGGCTTGCCACCCAGATCGGATCGCGCCTCGTGGGCGTGCTCTACATCCTCGATGAACCGAGCATCGGGTTGCACCAGCGCGACAATGAACGGCTCCTCGAAACGCTGCGCGGGCTGCGCGACCTCGGCAACACCGTGATCGTTGTCGAACACGATGAAGACACGATCCGTGCGGCCGATCACCTGATCGACCTTGGGCCGCGCGCGGGCAGGTTTGGCGGCGAAGTGGTCGCGGAAGGCACCGTCGACGAAGTGCTGTCGCATCCCGACTCCCTCACGGCGCGATACCTCCGCAACGAGCTGCGGATCGCGGTGCCCGCGATTCGTCGGTCTCGTGATCCGAAGCGTGCGCTGCGCATCGTCGGCGCGAAGGCGAACAACCTGCGGAGCATCACGGTCGACGTTCCGCTCGGACTCTTTGTCGCCGTCACCGGCGTCTCCGGATCGGGGAAGTCCACGTTGATCACCGACATTCTCTACCAGTCGCTGGCGCGTCATTTCTACCGTGCAAAGGTCATCCCGGGGTTGCACGACCGGATCGAAGGTCTTGATCACATCGACAAGGTGATCGACATCGACCAGAGCCCGATCGGACGGACACCCCGCTCGAATCCTGCGACCTACACCGGTCTGTTCACTCCGATCCGCGAGCTGTTCACGCAGCTGCCCGAGGCCAGGATGCGCGGCTACGGCCCCGGACGCTTCTCGTTCAACGTGAAGGGTGGACGCTGTGAGGCATGTCAGGGCGATGGCCTCGTCAAGATCGAGATGCACTTCCTTCCCGACGTGTATGTCCCGTGTGAAGTGTGCAAGGGCCGCCGGTACAACCGGGAGACCCTCGAAGTGCGCTACAAAGGGCGCAGCATCGCCGATGTGCTCGACCTCACCGTTGCGGAAGCCATGGACTTTTTCTCGGCGCAGGGGCGCATCGCAGAGAAGCTGGGTCTGCTCAATGATGTCGGCCTCGGCTACCTGCACCTCGGCCAGGCAGCGACGACGCTTTCCGGCGGCGAGGCGCAGCGCGTCAAGCTCGCGACCGAGTTGGCCAAGCGCGACACCGGGCGCACCCTGTATATCCTGGACGAGCCGACCACCGGGCTCCACTTCGAAGACGTGCGACTGCTGCTCGACGTGTTGCACCGCCTGGTGGATAAGGGCAACAGCGTGGTCGTGATCGAGCACAACCTCGACGTCCTCAAGACCGCTGACTGGGTCATCGATCTTGGACCGGAAGGCGGGGTGCGAGGTGGCACGGTGCTCGCCGAGGGCACGCCTGAGCAGGTCGCGCGCGTTGAGGCGAGCCACACCGGCAGGTTCCTCAAGCGGATGGTCGGATGAGGTAGATTACACCGGTGCGACACGCGTGTCGCACCTCCAATCGGAGGCAGCAATGACCACCGAGGCGAACACCCAGATCCGGGGGTATGCCAACGGCAACCAGCTGACCGTCCG
>JANMSC010000253.1:0-4483 GCA_031388885.1 Gemmatimonadales bacterium
GGTGCCACGGTCGCCGACTCGACGGTCGCCGTGGCGATGCCAAGGCGCGTGACCGCCTCGAGCGACAATTTCACCGTCGTGAGTTGCGCTTCGGTGGTGGGGTTGCTCACCTTGGCTGCAGGTGCGGCCAGGTCAGGCTTCTTGTCACTACACCCGATCAATGCCGCCACGACCCACGCACCGAGTGCGATGCTGGGCCTGCGGCGAGACGCGATCGGCCAGTGGAAAGGCATCACTCGTTCCGTCCGGTGAGTGCGAGATAGTCCGCGGATGCGGCCTGAAATGCGACGAGTTCATTGATCAATGCTTGTGCCGCATCGCGTTCGCTGCGCAATGCGTCGAGGACCGGCAGCAGGTCGATCCGGCCTTCGTCGAGGAGGCGCACGGTGCCCGCCCGCAACCGACGTGCGGTGGGCAACAGCGTGTCGCGAACGAAGCGCGCACGGGCGGCCGATCCGTCGCGACGGATCTGGGCGTCGTCCATGTCAGCTCGAAGCGACAAGCGGGCCTCGGCGGGACCGGTGGCAGCAATTTGTGCCACAGCACTGGCTTCCGCGCGCGCGGCGCCACCGATGTTGAAGAGACTGACAGGCACGGCGAAACCGATGATGCGATTGGTGGGCGTTTCGTGCGGACCCCATTCGATGCCGCCGATGATGCTCGGCACGGGGATCCGTGCGAGGGACGCGGAGCGAAGCCGGGCGTGGGCGGCCGCGGAATCGCCGAGCGCACGACGGACGCGAGGCATGTCGTCGATCGCCGCCGGATCGGTGGCGTGCGACGGCGCATCCGGCGTCAGGCCCGCGTCGAGTGGCCCTCCCGGGGGCAACGTGTCGCGGAGCAGGCCCATCGCACGGTGCAGCGCGATCCGCGCGGCCGCGGCGTCCTGACGCGCTCGCGACGCGACGAGGCGCATCCGGCCGGCTTCCTGGGTCGCCTGGTCACGTTCGATCGACGACACGTCGCCGGCGTCGAGTCGCCGCTGCATGATGTGAGCGATCGAGTCGGTCAGCTGCGCCTGATCGCCAACCAGGCGGGTGAGTTCCTGTGCACCCAACGCCCGGTAAAACGCACCGCGCACGTCGCGGCTGAGATCGGCGACCTGCTGGGCCGAATCGGCGATGCCAGCGACAATGCCCGCCTGGCCAGACGCACGATCTGCTCCGCGCCGCAGCAGCCAATCGAGCGATTGTGCCACCACGGCCTTGCGAGTTGGTGCGTTCCGGTCGAACTCCACGTGAAGGACAGGGTTCGGAATAAGCCCCGCGAGGCTCATCGCCGCGCGGGCACGCGCCGCCGTACCGGACGCGGCGACGACCTGCGGGCGGTTGCTGCGGGCGTGGGCAAGCGCCCCGTCGATCGTCAGTGAATCGCCGACGGGTCCCTGGGCAAAGACTGCAAGCATGGCCATCGAGAGGATCATTTTCGTTGCACCGCGGCGGTGCCATCGCGATTGTCGCGAACTTCCCAATCGTGCTCGGCCAAAAACGCCCGAATGCGATCAGACTCGGCAAAATTCTTCTCGTGCTTCGCTGCCATCCGACGTCGGGCCCACTGCAGCGCCCACGCCTCGTGTGCCGCGGGATCATCGGGCGGAATCTGGCTCGCGTCCTCCCCCACCCCGATGCCAGTGGCGTGACCGTGGGCGTGGGCGGTGGCTGCAACGATTTTTCTCCCCCGCGATCCCGCAGGCAATACCTGCAGCACACCCGTGGCCCGGTCCCAGCTGGTTCGAAACCCTGCACCGGGCGCCTCACCTCGATCGAGCAACCGATTGCCTTCGCGCGCGACGTCGAACAGGGCCGCCAGCGCGCGCGGCGTGTTGAGATCGTCATCCATCGCGGCGCCGAAATTGGCGTCAAGCTCCAGCGCGAGGGCACCGAATGCGTCGCTGGTGCCGTCGCTCGTGGCCACAACGCGTGCCCTGAACTCGCCGAGGCGTCGCGACCCTTCGCGTGCCGAGTCGAGCGCCTGATCGGTGAAGTCGAGCGCCTGGCGATAGTGCGTGGTTGCAAACAGCAGGCGCACCGTGCCCGCATCGACCCGCTCTTCGCGCAGGTCGCGCGCGGTGAGAGTGTTGCCGAAGCGCTTCGACATCTGGGTGCCGGCCATCGTCAGGAACTCGCCGTGCATCCAGACCCGAGCGAAGTCCTGCTGACCGGTATGGGCGCAGCTCTGCGCGATCTCGTCCTCGTGGTGCGGGAAGATGAGGTCGACGGCTCCGGCGTGAATGTCGAGGACATCCTTGCCCCACTTCTTCATGAGGAGATCGAGCGCCATCGCCGAGCACTCGAGGTGCCAGCCTGGGCGTCCACGACCGAACGGCGCATCCCAGGCGGCACCAGCCTTTTCATCGTCGTCACGCGCTGCCTTCCAGAGCACGAAGTCGCGGGCATCCTCCTTGGCGTACTCATCGGCGCTGACCCGTCCACTTGCATTGGCCTTGAGCTCGCGCGTGTCGAGCCGCGACAGGCGGCCATACGCCGGAAAACGCTCGATCGAGAAGTACACCGATCCGTCGTCGCCGGCGTAGGCGATGCCCTTGTCGAGGAGACTCTGCACCAAGGCGATCATCGCGGGCACGAAGTCGGTGGCGCGAGGGTACGCGTGTGCCGGCGTGATGCGGAGGTACTCGCAGTCGGCGAAGAACGCCTCGATGAACGGCACGGCCAGCTCACCGATTGACACGCCCTTGGCGAGCGCCCCCTTGATCATCTTGTCGTCGACATCGGTGAGGTTCATAACATGGAACACGTCGTGGCCGCGCGCCTCGAGCCAGCGGCGCAGGACATCCTCGAACAGAAACGTGCGGAAGTTGCCGATGTGGGCGTAGTTGTACACCGTCGGGCCGCAGGTGTACAACGACACACGCGGCGGATCGAGTGGCGTGAACGGCTCGACGCTGCGAGTCATGGTGTTGTAGAGCGAAAGTGTCATGCGCCACCTGCCGCCGCGACGGCGTCATCAATGGTGCCTGGCCCGTGATGTCGGACGTGGACGGTGCGTTGCGGAAACGGGATCTCGATCCCCTCGGCGTCGAGCCGACGCTTGACGCGCAGGCGGAACTCGCGCCCGGCTTCCCACTGGCTGCCGGGTTGGGTGCGCAACAGCACCCGGATCACGATGGCGTTGTCGCCGAGCGACTGGATGCCCATGACATCGGGGGCGCCGTCGAGGCGGCCGATCCAGGTGGTGTCGTCGCCGAAGCGGCGCGCCTCGTCGCGCAGGATCTCGAGCGCGCGATCGACATCGGTATCGTAGGCGATGCCGACGTCGACCACGGCGCGCGACCAGCCGCGAGTGCGGTTGCTGACAACGGCGATCTGTCCGTTGGGCACGATGTGCAGGGTGCCATCGAGGTCGCGCAACATCACCACGCGCAGCGTCATGCGCTCGACCGCGCCCGACTTGCCACCGACGTCGATCACGTCACCCACGGCGAACTGGTTCTCGGTCAGGATGAAGAAGCCCGAGATCCAGTCCTTCACGAGGCTTTGCGCGCCGAACGAGATGGCCAGGCCGAGAATCGCCGAGGCTCCGAGCAACGGGGCGACGTTGATGAACTCGTTGAGGACCATGATGATGGTCAGGGCGCCCAGGATCACGCCGCCGACGCTGCGCAGGAGCTGCGACACGGTGTGGGCGCGCTTTTCGGTCATCGTCATGCGGGTGTCGTCGTGGTCGTCCGAGTGGGCGACGATCCGGCGCGCGATGAGCCTGATCAGCTGCCACCCGCCAACGGCGAGGAGCAGGATGATCGCCACCCGCACGCCATGCACCCGGACCTCGGCCAGTTCGGTGCCGAACATGTTGAGGAACGCGTTGACCCGGGCGGTCAGGTCGAGTGGGAGGGCGGCGAGTGGGGACAGCATGAGGGCAAAGTTACATCCCGCCCGCACTCCCCCGCTCCCGGTCCCGCATCGGTGAAGCAGTACCGGTCCTGGAACCAGTCGGGCGGCCGGGAGTGGAGCCGGTGTCATCCCTCGGCTACCGAGTCCGGCGTTGCTCCTGACCCGCGTCGGGCGCCAGCCCATGCACTTCATCGTGACGGATCTTGCCACCGTCAAACGCCGCGACGCCAACGAGCACCCCGCTCACAACAAGGCCCACGAGAACGACGAGCGATCCACCGCGCTTCGCGGAACCCCCACGTGATATCACGAGGACACCAAGCGCAGCCGCCGCGGTAATCAGTGCAGGCCACTCTGCCCGCTCACCCAGTTCCTCGTGGTCCTCAATTCGGTCGTGACTTGCCCAGGCGGCGTCCTCGACCACTTCCTCGGCCCGCCCACCACTCCAGTTTGCAAACCAGGTCGCACCGCCCATCACCAGCGTGCCGACGAGCGCCAGCCGGACGACTGCGTCGTGCCGCCGGGCGAGACCCCATGCCAGCGCAATCGCGACGAGTGGGATTCCAACCACAGCAACATGATTGGTGAGGAGGTGGAGGTAGGCGTCGTTCATCGTGACCCCTCGGCAAAAG
>JANMSC010000274.1:0-4367 GCA_031388885.1 Gemmatimonadales bacterium
GCGAGGTAAAGGACCCGGGTCGCACGCTGCCCCGGGGGCTGATCATCGGTACGGTCGGGATCGTTGTGATCTACCTGTTGATCAACGCGGCCTACCTCTACCTGGTCCCGGTCGCCGAGATGGCCGGGGTGCCGCTGGTGGCGGCCGAGGCGGCCAACCGCATCCCGATGTTCGGGACCATGGGCGCCGCGATCGTCTCCGGGATCGTCATGATCTCCTGTTTTGGCTCGGCCAACGGATCGATCATGACCGGACCGCGGGTGTTTTTCGCCATGAGCGACCGCGGGCTCTTTTTCCCCGCGCTTTCGCGGGTCTCCCCGCGCTTTGGGACGCCGTCGGTGGCGATCTGGCTCGCCTGTGGCCTGGCCGTGGTGTATGTGCTTCAGAACGACTTTGCGGCCCTCGCCGACATGTTCGTCCTCGGCGTCTGGCCGTTTTATGCCATGGCGGTGGCGGGAGTTTTCACCCTCAGGAGCCGCCGTCCTGACCTCGCCCGGCCCTACCGCACCCTGGGGTACCCGGTCACTCCGGCACTCTTCCTGATCGCGTCGGTGGGGATGGTGTTGAACGCCCTGATCACCGATCCGAAGGGCACCGGGGCCACCTTCGGGATCATCCTGGTCGGCGTGCCGGTGTATTACCTGTGGCGCAGGTTTGGGCAGCGGCGGGCGGCGTAACAAGAGAAGGGAGAAGGGAGGGACCCCCCCCTTCTCCCTTCTCCCTTCTCCTGCTTCTAATCCGTCTCATCTCCGTCACGTTGCTTGCGCCGCCTGCCTTCGGGCGTGAGATTTACCGAGTTGCCGCTGGCATGCGTCATTCCGCTGGTTGGTAGCCCCCACACTTCTCGGATCACAGGAGTAACGATGCAGCGATTCGTTCGTCTGGCTCTGGCCGTATCGACGGCGATCGTGGCCTTCCTGGTGCTGCCCGTCAGTGGTGCAGCACAAGGTGTCACGACCGGCGCGATCAGCGGCGTGGTCAGGGATTCCGACAGCGCGCCCATTGAAGGGGCGATGGTGCGGATCTCGAATGTCGCGACCGGTTTCAGCCGCTCGATCGCCACACGTGCCAACGGCCGGTATTTCCTGGGCGGCCTCGAGGTCGGTATGTACCGCGTGGCGGTCACGGCGATCGGGTTCCGCCCGCAGACGGTGAACGACGTTCGCGTGTCGCTCACGCAGACCGCGCGGGTTGACCTCGTGATTGGGCGGCAAGTGGTGCAGCTGCAGGAGATCGTCACGGTCGCGCAGGCCGATGCCGCCATCTTCTCGCCGAGTCGTACCGGCGCGCAGACGGACGTCTCGGACTCGCTGGTACGCCGCCTCCCGACACTCAACCGTCAGCTACAGGACTTCGTCCGCCTTACTCCGCAGGTGACGACCAACCCCGATCCGAACGCGCGCGGCGAGCTGTCGATCGCCGGCCAGAACTCGCGCTTCAATGCGATCCAGGTTGACGGCACGACGCAGAACGACCGCTTCGGCCTCGGTGACACCGGCGAGCTTGGCGGGCAGGCGGGCGGCCGCGGCATCTCGCTCGAGGCGGTGAAGGAGTATCAGGTGGTGCTCTCGCCCTACAATGTGACGCAGGGCGGCTTCACCGGCGGCCTCGTGAACGCGATCACGAAGAACGGCACCAACGACTTCCATGCAACGGCGTTCTACAGCTTCCGCAACCAGGACCTGGTGCCGAATGTGCCGTTCTACCTGGGAACGACGTTCAAGATCAAGCAGTTCGGTGCGTCGATCGGTGGCCCGATCATTCGCGACAAGCTGCACTACTTCATCGCGGCCGAGTTGCAGGCGTCGACGCGGCCAGCCAACGGTCCGTTCATCGGCCAGCAGTCGAACGCGAGCCAGCAACTGCGGGTCGATGACGCGCTCATCACCCGCTTCTCCAATGCCCTCAGCGGCTACGGCATCGAGCCGGGCAGCGCCGGGCAAATCGACAACGAGAACCCGATCACCAATCTGGTCGCGCGCCTCGACTGGCAGCTTGGCACCAAGAGCCGTCTGGTGCTCCGCAACATCTACAACTCGTCGGAGTTCGGTGATTTTTCTCGGTCGGCGGCGACGTTCGCGCTCAGCTCGAACGCGTTCCTCCGCGACGAGACCGCGAATTCGTTCACCACGCAGCTGTTCACCAGCTTTGACAACGGCGCCAGCAACGAGCTGCAGGTCGGCTGGATCCGCCAGCGCTTCACGCGGAGCTTCCCGCAGGCCGCGCCGCGGATTTTCGTCGACGACGTCCCGTCACCGACGGTGAGCGGCTCGGTGGTCGACTTGATCGCCGGCGTGGACGCGTTCTCGAAGGCCAACGCGCTCGATCAGGACTTCTTCGAGTTTCGCAACGACTACTCGTTCTCAGTCGGCAACGGGCACCGCATCACCGCCGGCACCCGCAGCGACGTTTACAAGGTCCGGAACGTTTTCGGGCAGAGCGTCTTCGGCAACTGGACGTTCAACTCGCTCAGCGCCTTCGAGTCCGGCCAGGCCCAGCGGTATGAGGTAGGCACCGCGATCAGCGGCGACGGCGCAGCGCGCTTCAGCGCGGCGAACCTCGCGTTCTACATCCAGGACCAATGGTCGGTGAAGCCGAACTTCACGCTGATCTACGGCCTCAGGGCCGAGGCGCCGGTATTCTTCGACAAGCCGGTCTTCTCGGAGGGCATCCTCGCCGACGTCGGGCGCAACACGGAGGAAGTGCCGTCGAACTTCACGTTCAACCCGCGAGTCGGCTTCAACTGGAACGTCGACGGGCGTGACCAGACCCAGGTTCGCGGCGGCGTGGGGCTCTTTGCTGGTACCCCGCCGTACGTCTGGCTCTCGAACGGCTTCACCAATAATGGCGTGGCGGGATTCCGGACCGTCGTCTGCGACGGATTCTCGGGCCGCCCGCCGGCGCCGAGATTCACCAGCGGCTCGGTCGTCACGCCGCCGCCATGTGGCACTGCTGCCACGATCGGACAGATCAACACGATCGACCCCAGCTACAAGCAAGCCCAAGTGCTCCGTGCCACGTTCGGCGTTGACCGGGATCTCGGCTGGGGCCTGATCGGCACCGTTGACGCGACCTATACCTATGGGGTTCAGTCGCCGTTCATGGTGAACCTCGACCTGCCGGATCCGGTCGGGACCGACGCCAATGGCCGCGTGCTCTACGGCACGTTCAACGCGACTGGTCAGCCGACGACCGCCTTCCGCAACGGCAGCAAGTACAGCGGCGGCGTCTACGACCTGCAGAACTCCCGCGGCGACAAAGCGTACGGCGTGACCGCGGGGCTGCGCAAGCGATTCACCGGATCGTGGGAGGCCTCGGGATTCTACTCGTACCAGCGCTCGTACTCGGTGCAGGACTTCACGTCATCGCGCGCGGTATCGAATTTCAACTTCGGCCGAGTCACCTCGACCGACCAGTTCGACGAACGGACCGATCCGTCGGCGTTCGACCGGCCGCACCGCATCAGTGCGTCGCTGACGTACACGGCGCCGTGGAAGGACTACCCGACCGACATCTCGTTCATCTACACCGGTCAGTCGGGCAGCAACTTCACGTATCTCTACGGCGGATCGAGCGGGCGGAACGATCTCAACGCGGACGGTGTCGGCGGCAACGACCCGATCTACGTGCCGAGCAGCGCGTCGGAGCTCGCCTTCGTTCAGAACGGGAGCAACACCCCCGCGGCCCAGGCTGCGGCGTTCGATGAGCTGCTCGATGGGCTGGAGTGCCTCGGCAGCCAGCGCGGGAAGATCATGCAGCGCGGCTCGTGCCGGAACCCGTGGTTCAATTCACTCGACTTCTCGCTGCGCCAGACTCTTCCGGCGATCGGCGGTCACCGGCTCACGCTGCAGGCAGACATCTACAACTTCCTCAACTTCATGAACGACGACTGGGGTCAGTACCGTGCGAACGGCCGATTCCCCCAAGTCACCGGCCTGACGGTGACCGGCCGCACAGCGGACGGGCGTCCGAGTGTTCAGTTCAACCCGAACCTGGCGCAAGAGGAACTCCGATTCCCGAAGCCCATCAATGCCACGAGTCTGTGGCAGGGTCAGGTGACGATGAGGTACGCCTTCTAGCGAAAAGAGGGAAGAGAGAAGGGAGAAGAGAGAAGGGAGAGGTACTGCTCTTCCCTCGATGAGAAAACAGGGCCGGCATCTCGATCGAAGTGCCGGCCTTCTCGCTTCTCCCTTCTCCCTTCTCCCTTCTCTCTTCTCCTGCTGTCTACGACCGCACTCTTGCCATCAGGACAACCGCCAACAACAAAAACACGCCGTTCATCGACCATGCCGCCAACTCCGGTGCGATGATTTCCTTGCCGCCCAGGGCCTTCATGATCTGCGTGCCGGTGAGATAGATCAGCGTCG
>JANMSC010000209.1:0-3528 GCA_031388885.1 Gemmatimonadales bacterium
CGAGCAGGCGGGCGATGCGCGGGTGGTCGAGCGAGGCGAGGATCTGGCGCTCCTCGAGGAAGCGGCGCACGAGATACTCGCTCCCAATGCCGCCCCGTACCACTTTGAGCGCCACGCGCTGGCGGAACTGCTCGTCGTCGCGCTCGGCCAGATAGACGGTCCCCATCCCGCCGTGCCCCACCTCGCGCACGATCCGGTACGGACCAACGCGTGTGCCTTCGGGCGTGGGGGGTTGTGTCCCGGCCTCCCGCACCGCTGCGAGCAGCCCGGCGGCGAGCTGCGACGCCGGCTGTTCCAAGAACGCCTCCGCTCGATCGCAGGCGCGAAGCAGCTGCTCGACCTCCGTCCGCAGTTCCGCATCCGCGGCGCAGGCTTCGTCGAGATAGCGAGGGCGCTCGCCAGCGGTGCGCTCCAGTGCGGCATCGCGCCTCCGCGATCGGGCCGGCGCTGGGCACGACCACGCCCCGTACCCGCCCGGGATAGGTGCCTGAGTCGCCGAATGATAGTACCGGAAGAGCTCTAAGTGAAGAGTATTGGGGTTAGATCCAGTCGATCTGCACCCGATCGATGAGCGACTGCCCGGTGAGCCGGATCCGCAGGAACAGTCGACCGCGCGCGTGATTGGCGCGGTACAACAGCACGCGCTCAGCGGGTTCGCTTCGCGCCTCGAGCAGGGTCAACGACTCCAGCGCGCCGAGCCGTCGTGCCTCGGCCTGGAAATCACGCGCCTGCGCCGCGACCAACGGGCGAAAGGCCGGCGCGTATCGCTCCGCGGTCGGACGCCCCTCGCCCAGTGCCCGCATCTCCCGCAGGAGCCCCGCAGTGGTGGCCGGAGCTGCGTCCACGACGCCCGGCATCGAGAGCCACGAGACCGCCGCTACGTAGAATCCCGCGATGCCCAGCGCGAGCCCCTGCGGGTTGCTGCCCGACGGGCGCGTGAGGTTCGTGAGCACCACGACGCTGACGCTGTCGTCGGGGAGACGGAGGATGGCGGCGCCCGCGGAGCCGGCGTGCGTGACGATGCGGTGTCCGCGAAACGACCCGAGGATCCAGCCGAAGCCATAGGAGTCGAACGACTGCGTGAGTGCGTGGAACGCCACCGTGTCCCCGTTCGACAGCACCGCCGGCGTCCACATCTGCGCGAAGGTTGTGGGTCGGAGCAGCTTCGCCGAGTCCAGCGCCGCAGCCCACTTCGCGAAATCGCCGATGCTCAACCCCACGTCGTTCCAGAGATCCCAGTCTGTCAGGAGGTAGGCGTAGTGCTGAAGATTGCCCGTGGAATCACGCTCGTAATGCGTCGCGCGATGCGGACGAACCTCGAGCGGCCGCAACACGTGCGTCTCGGTCATGGCGAGAGGCTGGAGCACGCGCGCGGCGAGAAAGCGGTGAAAGTTCACGCCGGTGACGCGCTCCACCACGAGCTGCAGCAGCAGATAGCCGGCGTTGCTGTATTGCCATTGCGTGCCAGGCGCAAAATCGGGCGGGTCGGCAATGATGGTCCGCAGGAGTTCACGGGTGGTATAGCGCATTGCGACGCGGCCGTCGGCGTCATCGGAGACGTCGCCCAGTCCGCTCGTATGCGACAACAGATGCCGCACCTGTATTCCGGCCCACGCCGACGGCGATTCAACGAGATACCGGCTGAGCGGCGCATCGAGCGACACCTTCCCTGCTTCGACAAGCATCAACACCGCGGTCGCCGTGAATTGCTTGTCGACCGAGGCGATCGCGAACACGGTCTGCGGCGTGACGGGCACGCCGTGATCGAGGGTCGCGACGCCGTACGCGGCTTGCTTCACGATCCTGCCACCCCGCAGCACGGCGAGCGCCAGCCCCGGGATCCCGCGTGCCGCCATCTCTGAGCGAACGTACCGATCGACCGAGTCGGCAGGCGGCGCGGCCGGCGGCGCGAGCGCGGCGGACAACCCCGGCGCGATACCGATCACGCGACGTTCGCGCGCGAGGCCCGCGCCGCTTGCGGATTCACGCACGGCGTCTCGCGCGCGGGCGGTGGCGACCGCGCCGCCGGTGAGCATGGCGAGCATGATCGCGGCATGAATGATCGGCAGAGTCATACGCCTCGCCTCCGTCCTCATCGCACCAACACACGAATCGGGATGATCCACCCCGGCACTCCCGCACCCGAGACCTGGGTCTTCACCTCCAACCGCAGCTCGCCGCGCGTGGCAGGCGTGAACTCGAAGTCGGCCGTCTCTCCCGGGCCGGTGAGGAGATAGGCCGCGCGCTCGACACGCTGCGACGCGGGCAGATCGGCCCCGTCCTTGGCCACCGGGCGCCACGTGGCGAGCGCCGAGTCCGACATGAGCGAGAAGATCACCCGCCAGTCGGGGTTGATGTTGATGAAGCGGAGCCGGTATGTCGTGCCTGCCTGGAACTCCATCGGCCGTGGCGCCGAACTGCCGTTGACGAGACCGGGCGACTCGAAGCCAAACTGCGGGAGCGAGTCGGCCGGCCCCGCGCCACCGACGAGGATCACCCTGTCGATTGCGGGATCGTACGGCTGCTCGGGGTCGACCACGAGCAGCGCGCCGTACAACCCGGCGCCCATCTGGAGCTGTTCGTTGGAGTGCGTGTGGTAGACGAACGTGCCCGCGCGCGGCGGCACGAACTCAGCGACGAACGAGTCGGCCGGGGCGATGGGGGGCATGATGCGGCCAGGCGCTCCGCTCCACCCGGGCACGCCGTCGGGAAAGCTCTCTAGCTCGATCCCGTGCCAGTGCACGGCGGTGGCCTCTGCGAGGTTGTTGACCACCGTGACCCGCACCGGCTCGCCGCGCCGGAGGACGAGCAGCGGCCCGGGAATCGTGATCGAGTCGCGCGCCGGCGCCGTGGCCCCGTCCTGCACCACGTAGCCGAACCCGGCGAGCGCGCCGAACCGCCTGGGCGCCGCCTGCGCCAGCAACCGGATCTCGCGCGCCCTGGGCGCGGTGAGCGCGACGTCGCGGATTCCTGACGCCGGCCGCACGTTGATCCCGAGCACGAGCCCCGCCATCTGGTGCGGCACGGTGACATGCCCGCTCGTCCCGTGCGCCGCGCGCGAGTCGGTCGCGGACGTCGAAGACGTCGAAGTCGTTGAGGACGTGGCCAACGCAGACATGAGCGTCGGCCGCGCGCCTGCGGACGCCACGGTCGATGTGGTTCCCGCCGTGGACGCCGCCGGCGCGCGCGGGAGCGCCACGTGGTGCGACACGTGGAACGCGAAGTGGCAGTGGAACACCCAATTGCCCGCCCGCTCCGGCACCCACGCGATGCGCATGGTGACGCCGGGGAGCATGAGATTGGTCACCAGAAACGGGCGCGCGTCCCCGCGGTATTCCCGCTCCGAGCGCCAGTCGCCCTGGCTCTCCAGATGGAAGTAGAAGCCGTGCAGGTGCATCGGGTGCGAGACGGCGGTGGCGTTGATCCACCGCCAGCGCACGGAGTCGCCCTGTGTGTAGGCGACGCGCTCGGTGTGCGGCCACGACCGTCCGTTGATCACCATCGTGTTCACGTCCGGCCGCGATTCCG
>JANMSC010000353.1:0-9665 GCA_031388885.1 Gemmatimonadales bacterium
GTCGGGCGTGGTCACGAGCGGATTGATTTCGGCGAGTGAGGCCCCGTTCGCCATGAACACCTTGTAGAGCTGCTGCATGATGCGGGTCGCGGCCTTGACGTGATCCCATTCGCGGTACAGCGCCAACGCAAGTCGCAGGGCCTGATGCGGCAAGAGGCCGTAGCGCGGGTCAACCGCGAGCCGGGTGATCTTTTCCGGCGTCTTCGCCGCGACTTCTTCGATGTCCACACCGCCCGCATCGGACACCATGAACACCGGCCGCTGGGTAGCCCGGTCGAGGATCAACCCGACATAGCTCTCGGTTGCGATGTCGGCGGCGGGAACGACCAGCACCTTGTGGACAACAAGGCCCTTGATCGTCATGCCAAGAATCTGTGACGCGCACTCGCTGGCTTCACCCGGGTTGCGCGCCAGCTTGACACCGCCCGCCTTGCCCCGTCCCCCCGAATGCACCTGGGCCTTCACCACCACCGTGCCGCCGATGCGACGTGCGATCGCCTCGGCCTCCGACGGCGTCGACGCGACGTCGCCGTCGAACATTGGAATCCCGGCGGCCTTGAGCAGGTCGCGGGCCTGATATTCATGCAGGTTCACGCACACCTCGCGGGAGAGTTGCGAACACCGGTTCGACACGCTGACAGCTGAGCGCCTGCCTGCGCAATCGCATCGTTGGACAGCCGCCAAACGTAGCGGCACACAAGCCCGGATGCTATCGGTGACGCGGCAGGCGGAGCGCAGCGCGCAACTCGTCGAGGGCGCGGGCGAAGGCCGAAAGATCGCCGCGGGCGAGTGCCGAGTCGGCGCGCGCCATCCACGCACGCGCCAGACCGACCTGCCCGGTGTCACTGATCGGCGTCGGGACCGCCGTCAAGGCCTTCGGCGCAACCGTCGCCCAGGCATCGGCGGCCGAGCGGCCGCCGCCAACGCGGGCATCAAGTGACGTCGCAATCCACATCACCGACGGATTCGGGCGCTGGGCCAGCGCCACCACCGGTTGCCACGCAGCGAACCCCGCTGCGCCACGATGCCAGCGCACCGCTCCGATATAGACCGTGTCACCCGCAGCCCGGGCCGAGTCGCGCAGGTGCTGGAGCGGAAGAAATCGAATCCAGAGACGTTCGAGCTCGCGACTGTTGGTGACGGTTCGGTCATCGGCCCGATCGATCCGCACCTGCGGGACTCCGTTCGCTCGAGTTGCCGTGACGATTGACGAGAGTGCGCGACGCGCCGGATCCTCATACACCGCCTGACGTGCGGGGCGACCCGAGGCCCAGACGGCAACCGGTGGCTCGGGGGCGTCGTCGGGATTTCGCCGCCCCGGACGCCGACCCACGCCCCAGTGCGGGCTTTCGAGCACGGCGAGTTGTGCCTCAAACCAACCACGCTGATACGACAGCGCGCTGCGGACCACGGCCGGCAGCGCCGCGGTGGGTTCAACCAGCGCCCCGACGTAGCGCGCCCACGCGGTCGCGAGTGAATCGGCGGCGGGATCGACGAACACGCGAGTCGCGCCGTTGGCCAAGTCGACCGTTGCGACAAACGCAGGCACCAGTCCCGATATCTCGCGCCCGCGCCAGATCGATCGCTGTGACGCGGGAAAGTTGTGCATCGCCACCAGACCCTGCATCAGCCACACGAGCCGGCCGTGAACCGACACGAGTTCGGGAGGACTCCACGACGCCATCGGGAGCAGCGCCTCCGCGCGTTCTGCCGGGTCGAGGTGCCAATCGACGCCGGTCTCGCGCGCACCGAGCATCCCCGGCGCCTGTCGCGCCCACGCGAGCACGATCCGATGCAGCAATCCGAGCGATCGCGTGGCGGGTGTGTCGCGCCAGGCCGGCGCGCCTGGTCGCGCTCGCGGATCGCCTGTGCCTGGCCACGTCGGCCGCGGCGCAGTGCTGTCGGCGTGCACCGGCGATCCCTCGGGCACCAGTCGGACATCGATCCGCGATCCGGCGTTCCGATAGTCAATCGCAGTCAGCCACCCGGCTCGGGCGCCATCGTCGGCCGCACCAGCAACCGGCGTAGCGGCGAGCAAGACGCCACCGCGCCGCTCTGCGGCGCGGGCGAGGATCTCATCGTCAAACGCGCCAGTGATCGGCGGCAGTGGATCGAGCGGAGGCGGATCGTTGAGCAATCGCAGCCCCCAGGCGATCGAATCGAGATGCCGAAGTTCCGCGTCGCGGGTCGGCGGCGGCGCGTCTTCCGCCACCAGCGCTGGCACCACGACGCGCTCGATCACCGCCCCGAACGCGAGCACCATCCAGCCCGCCACCACGAGTGAGTGCCTCGCGCGTAGCGCCCACGCGACGCACATCGCCGCCACACCAAGGCAGGCACCGGCCATCACATGCATCGCCGTGACCCGTGTTGCCACTGCAATTGATGTCAGGGAGTTGGCGCCTGACGCGACGAAATGGTATGGGGCCAGCAGGTACCCTGCACCGATCGTGACGGCGAGCAAGGCGAGCAGCACGCCGAGGTGTCGCCGTGCATCGGTGTGGACGACAACGGTGCGTTGGCTGCGACGGATGGCGCCGACCGAGACGTACAGCACAGCGACCAGCACCACGCCGAGTGCCACGAGCATCAACACGAAGCGGTGCGCGAGGTCCCAGAGCGGCACCTGCGCCACGTACACCCCGAGCTCCTCGCCGAGCATGGGATCCACCTCGCCGTAGCGCACCCCCTGCAACGCCAGTGCGATTGGTACGCGCCAGGCGCGTGCCCCGGCTCCGGTCAGCACGCCGAGCAACACGCCGGTGAGGATCGCCATCAGCACGACAAGTCGTCCGGGCACCGCCGTGCGAACCCGCAGGTTGCCGAGGTCGCGCTCGACTTGTACCGATGCGATCGCCCGGGCAACGAGGAGCGCGTGCGCTGCAAACCATCCGCTCGCGAGCGCGATCGCAGTGATGTCGAGGGTCAGCCCGAGTGCGTGCCAGCGGGTGACAAAATTCGCTGCGGCGGGAGAGATGCCCGCTGCCCACCATCGCTCAGCGAGCGCGGCGACGATCCAGCGACCGAGCACGAGCAGCAGCACCAGGAGTCCGGCGCTCCCGACGAGCCGACGCGATCGGATACTCATCGCATCAGCCGGTAACGCCGCGCTCCGCGAGCCATCCCATCAGCTCGGCTCGGTGCGCGTCGCGCCCTTCGGGCGTCGTCGCCTCGAAGCGAAGCACCAGGACGGGCTGCGTGTTTGATGCGCGGAGCAAGCCCCACCCATCGGGGTACGAAATGCGGACACCATCGATCGTTGATACCGTGTACCGGGCGGCGAAGAATGCGGCAGCCTCTGCCACGATGCCGAACTTGAGCGCGTCATCGCAATCGACCCGCATCTCCGGGGTCGCAAAGGTCTGGGGAAGGTCGGCCAGCAGCGGCGACAGGCCGCTCGGCCCGCGCGACACGATCTCGAGCAGACGCGCGGCGGCAAAGAGCGCGTCGTCAAATCCGAACCAATCGCCACCAAAAAAGATGTGACCGCTCATCTCGCCGGCAAGGGGCGCGTGCGCTTCCTTCATCTTGGCCTTGATGAGCGAGTGCCCTGTCTTCCACATCACCGGGCGGGCACCGGCCTTGATGAGCGCCTGCGGGAGCACCTCCGAACACTTGACGTCGAAGATGACTGGCACGCCAGGCCCGAACCGCCGCACGGCGTCCCGGCCAAAGAGCACGAGAAGTTGGTCGCCCCAGACCGGCGTCGCCGTTTCATCAACACCACCGATCCGGTCACCGTCACCATCGAAGGCAATGCCAAGTTCTGCACCGTGCTGCCGCACGGCGTCTTGCAGGTCCACCAGGTTCTCGACCACGGTCGGGTCGGGGTGGTGATTCGGGAATGTGCCGTCCGATTCGGCGAAGAGCGGAATGATCTCGGCTCCGATCCCACGCAGCGTTTCGATCGCAATCAGCGCGGCGACACCGTTACCGCAGTCCACCACGGCCTTGACCGGACGCAACAGGGTGTGACGTTCGATGATCGCGTCGCGGTACCGCCCCAGGATCGAACCATCGCTCGCCTCGCGACCGCTTCCGCTGGCGTAACGTTCGGCGACGATCATCTCCCAGAGCCCGAGAATTGCCGCACCGTGCAGCGAGTCGCCGGCGACGACCATCTTGAACCCATTGTATTCGGGCGGGTTGTGCGACCCGGTGACCTGCATACCACCATCGATCGCGAGGGCCTGCACCGCGAAATAGAGTGCCGGCGTCGGGAGCATGCCGACGTCGATCGCGGTGCCACCCGACGCCACGATGCCTCGCCGGATCGCGGTCGCGAGCGCGTCCCCCGACGGGCGATTGTCGCGTCCGACCGCCAGCACCGGTGCGTGGCCGACAAGCTCGCGCGCCGTTGTCCCAAACGCCCGACCCAGGTGCTCGGCGAACTCGGGCGTCAACTGCGACCCGACGATGCCCCGGATGTCGTACTCGCGAAAGATTGATTTCAGGACGTTCATGGCGACCTCGGTTCAGCGCGCGCCGGTCGGCAGCACAGTGCGACGGAGCTGTACCGCTTCCTGCGTGGCGAAATTCAGTACGGTGTTGGGCCAGATGCCAAGCACCAGGATCGCAACGACACAGATGGCAACCACCATCTTGGCCGGACGCGGGAAGCGGATCGTCTGATGCGCCTGGCGCGTCCGGGTCGGCTTCAGCGTCATCGCCAGAACGATCGGAAGGTAGTACCCGATCGAGATGCCGCTGCCGATCATGGCGACCACCTAAAGCAGCACGCCTCCCTGCCCCAGCGTCGCGGCGATCAGGTACCATTTCCCGATGAAGCCGAACGTGCCAGGGAAACCAAGCAGCGAGAGCATGCACACGCTGAGGCCGAGGGAGGCAAAGGGACGAACCGTGTACAGCCCCTCGAGGTCGGCGATGAGCACCGTGCGCGCGCCGGCGCGTTCGATCGACGCGAGGATGCCGAACGCCGTGACCGTGGTGACCGAGTACGCCAGCAGGTACACGAGCACCGCAGCGGTGCCCTCATCGGAATGCGCCCACAACGCCAGCATGAGATACCCCGCGTGCGCGACGGCGCTGTACGCCAGCATGCGCTTGATCGAGTTTTGCACCAGCGCAACGAGGTTGCCAACCAGGATGGTAGCGATCGCCAGCCCCGCGATGACCGGGCGCCAGAGCTCGACGTAGGTCGGGAATGCCTCAGCCAACACCCGGGCCAGCGCCAGGAACGCCGCCGCCTTCACCCCGCTTGCCATGAACGCGGTGACCGGGGTCGGTGCGCCTTCGTACACGTCGGGAGCCCATGCATGGAACGGCACCGCTGCCACCTTGAACGCGAAGCCGATGAGCAGCAAGCCCATCCCGAGCTTCGCCATCAGCGTGGCTTCGCCACTCGCGAGTTGCGCCCCGATCAACGCGAAGTTGAACTGCCCGGTCGCACCGTAGATGAGCGCGATGCCGTATAACAGGAATCCGGTGGCGAACGCGCCGATCAGGAAATACTTGAGCGCCGCTTCGGCCGATGCCCGACGGGTCCGGTCGTAGCCCGCGAGCACGTACACCGAGATCGACATCACCTCGAGCCCGAGAAAGAGCGTGATCAGGTCGGCGGCACCGGCCAACAGCATCATGCCGACGGTCGCCAGCATGAGGAGGACGTAATACTCGGGAGCGAGGATCCCTTGCCGCTCCAGCCATCGCAGCGACAGCACGGCGACGGCGCCGCCGATCCAGAGGAGCAACGCATTGCTCGCAAACCGGAACCCGTCGAGCGCGATCATCAGGGTGATGCCTTCGGCGCGCGCCCCGCGCCACGCCAGCCACGCCGTGGCGCCGAGCGCCAGCACGTACCCGATCACGGAGAGGGCGCCCACAAGACGCGAGTCGCGCGCGGAGCGATGACGCCACGCGACCACCAGGAGCACGACCAGCGCCCACCCGGTCAGCAACAACTCTGGCAGCAGCGCCAGCAACGCGCCGGCCGGCGTGCTGAGATCAATTGGCATCAGCGCTGGCCTCCGGCCGCCGTGGCAGGCCCCGGCAACCGTGCAGGCGGCAGGTGCGGCTGGATCAACTCGACATAGCGGCGTGCCGCGCTTTCGGTGCGGCGCAGCATCGGCCCCGGGTACAACCCGATCCAGAACATCGCAACGATCAGCGGGACCAGCACCGCCATCTCTCGACGATTCAAGTCACCAATCCCCTCGTTGAGCGGGTTTGTCATCCGATTGAAGAACACCCGTTGCGTCGCCCAGAGCATGTACGCCGCGGAGAAGACCACAACCGTGGTCGCGATCACCACCAGCCACGGGTAGCGCCCGAACGAACCGATCAGCACCAGGAACTCACCGATGAAGCCATTCAGCCCCGGCAACCCGATCGACGAGAAGGCGGTGATCGTGAACGCGGTGGCCATGAGGGGCGCCACCTTCGCGAGTCCGCCGAAATCGGAAATCTTGCGCGTATGGCGTCGCTCGTAGAGCATGCCGATGACAAAGAAGAGCGCACCGGTCGAGAGGCCGTGCGACACCATCACCATGATCGCGCCCTGCACACTCTCCACCGTGCTGCCCCAGATCCCGAGCATCACGAAGCCGAGGTGGCTCACCGACGAGTAGGCCACGAGGCGCTTGAGGTCGGGCTGCACCATCGCGACGAGGGCCGCGTACACAATGCCGGTCACCGCGAGGGCCGCCATCACGGTGCCGACGGTCTCGGACAGGGCAAACGTCGGGAAGAACGGGATCGCGAACCGCAGGAACCCGTAGGTCCCCATCTTGAGCAGGATGACGGCGAGGTCGACCGATCCGGCCGTCGGCGCCTCGGTGTGCGCGTCGGGCAGCCATGTATGAAATGGGAACAACGGCACCTTGACCGCAAACGCGAGCGCGAATGCGACAAAGAGCCATCCGGCCCACGGCTGCATCACGGTCGCATGCTGCAGCAAATACTCATAGTCGAACGAGTAGGTGCCAGTGCTCTTCCCGACCGTCCAGACCATCCAGATGATCGCCACCAGCATCAGCAGCGAGCCGACGAATGTATAGATGACAAACTTTGTTGCCGCGTACAGGCGGTTGCTGCTGCCCCAGATACCGATGAGGAAGTACATCGGGATGAGCAACAGTTCCCAGAAAAAGTAGAACAGGAACAAGTCCGTCGACACGAACACGCCGAGCATGCCCGTCTTGAGCGCGAGGAGGAGCGCATAGAAGCCGCGCTGCTTGTGGTCGATGCCGCGCCAGCTGCCCCACACGACCAACGGCATCATGATGACCGAGAGCAGCACCAGCAACACGGAAATACCGTCGATGCCGATCCGATAGCCGATCCCGAAACGTGGAATCCAGGCCACATTCGTGACAAACTGGAGGCCGGCGTTGGCAGGATCAAACGCCCACCAGATGCCCACGCCGAGCACGACCTCGAGCAGCGCCACACCGAGCGCAATCCAGCGCGCGGCACGCACCGGGAACAGGAGGATCAGCGGCATGCCGAGCAGCGGCAGCGCGAGCAGCACGTGCAGGATCCAACGGTCGTAGGAGATCGAGGCAAGAAGGGCGGTCATCGCATCACCGGGCCAGCGTCCGAAGAATGAGGATCGCGCCAACCACGAAGATCGCGACGTAAAACGTGACCTGCCCGTTCTGCAAGCGCGAGCCGACCCAGCCGAGGCCCTGCGCGACTCGCGCCGTGCCACCGACCGCAATCCGATCGACCAGGAACTGGTCGACACCCTGCCAGAGCACGCGGCGCGAGATCCAGAGCACCGGTGCCACGATCACGTGATGATACAACTCGTCGATGTAGTACTTCGCCTCGAGCAGCCGGGCGAAGCCTCGCGATGCGGGGGCGTCGGCCGGCCGGGGAATGACGCGCCGGACGGTCCATCCGACTCCGGCGATGAGGCCGCCCAGCGCCGCCAGGACTGCGCCGCCGATCAGCAGGTATTCCGTCACCCCGTGTGGATGCTCAACCGGCGCGCCGAGCGCGATCGCCTGCGCCGTGACCGGCTCGAGCCAATGCGTCAGCAGGTGTGAGCCGCCGGCGAACGACGGCAGGTTGAGGCCACCCCCGACCACACTGAGCACGCCGAGCACCACGAGCGGTCCGGTCATGACCCACGGTGCGTCGTGCACGTGCGCCTCGATCGCGTCGCCGCCACGAAACCGGCCGAGGAACGCCATCGCCATCAGGCGCGCCATGTAGAACGCCGTCATCAGCGCGGCAGCAAGACCCAGCGCCCAGCAGAGGAGGTAGACCGGGTCGCTGGCCCCTCGTGCAAACGCGGCGGTGAGGATCTCATCCTTCGAGAAGAATCCCGCGAATGGCGGCACGCCAGAAATGGCCAGTGTAGCCAGACCCATCAGCACGAACGTCCACGGCATCGTGCGCCGGAGGCCACCCATGTTGCGCAGGTCCTGGGCATCGAGGTGGCCATGGCCAGCGTGCGCGGCGTGATGCAGCGCGTGGATCACGCTGCCTGCCCCGAGGAACAGCAGCGCCTTGAAAAACGCATGTGTGACGAGGTGGAAAATGCCCGCCGTGTACGCGCCCGTGCCCACGCCGATGAACATGTACCCGAGCTGCGATACCGTGGAGTAGGCCAGCACCTTCTTGATGTCGTTCTGGCGAAGCGCGATGCTCGCAGCGAGAAACGCGGTGAGTGCACCGGTCACGGCGACCACGACCTGCGTCGCTGGCGCCAGCGAAAACAGCACGCCGGTGCGCACCACGAGGAACACCCCCGCGGTGACCATGGTTGCGGCGTGGATCAGCGCGGAAACCGGCGTCGGACCGGCCATGGCGTCGGGAAGCCAGACGTGCAGCGGGATCTGGGCCGACTTGCCGGTGCATCCGAGGAAGATCAGCAGCGTGATTGTCGTGACGGCCGTACCACCGACGGCGAGTACTGCCGGCGCCCGCGCAGAGAGTTCGACGAAGTCGAGCGTGCCGACCAGCCACCAGAGCAGGAACATCGCGACCAGCACGCCGAAGTCACCGATGCGATTCGCCAGGAAGGCCTTCTTCCCGGCATCGGCGTTGGCTGTATCGTCGAACCAGAAGCCGATCAGCAGGTACGAGCACAGCCCGACGCCCTCCCATCCGATGAATGACACCGGGAGCGACGCGCCGAGCACCAGCACCAGCATGAACGCGACAAACAGGTTGAGATACGAAAAATATCGCGCATATCCCGGGTCGGCTCTCATGTAACCGACCGAGAAGATGTGGATCAGCGATCCCACACCCGTGATCACCAGCAGCATCACGACGGAGAGCCGGTCCACGAGGAACGCCAGGTCGATCGTCAGCCGCTCGGTCACTGGCATCCATTGCCAGAGCTGCACCTTCGTGCCGGCATCCGGGGCGTGCGCCGTCTCGAACGCGACCAGCACCGACACCACGAACGCACCCACCAGGACGCCGACGCCAATGACGGAGACCAGCTGCTTCTGGTGCGGGCGCGTCGCAGCGATCCAGCCATTGCAGAGCGCGCCGACCAGCGGCAGGAGTACGGCGAGCCAGACCAATTCAGTCACGCGTCAGCCCTTGAGCAGGTTGAGCTGCTTCAGGTCCACCGTCTGGGTGTGCCGGAACACCGCGAGTATGATCGCGAGCCCCACCGCCGCCTCAGCCGCGGCCACCGTCATGACGAAGAACACCATGATCTGCCCGCTCACGCCATGCACCTG
>JANMSC010000418.1:0-2479 GCA_031388885.1 Gemmatimonadales bacterium
CGCCACTGCTCGACATCAGGCGCCAGCGGCGCGCGCCGTTCGGCCCGAAGAAATCCATATGCCAGGACCAGCAGTGTCATCACGATTAGTGCGACATAACTGGCCGCAGCCGGGTACGGCACGCGCTCGTTGATGCCGCACAGCGCGAAGCGGACGCTGACATCGTGCGATTGCGGCGCGTAGCGCAGCAGGTGGAAGGGGCCGTGGCAGAACTGCTCGGTCGAGCCGATCGTCGACAGGATGTTGGCTGCGAAGCCCTGCACGAAGCCGTCGCTGCTGAAGTTCTGCAGGCCGAATACCGCGTGCGAGGCCGCCAGCATGACGACGGCGGTGACGGCAAACCCGGCCAGTGCGCGCCACCATCGCCGCGCCACCAGCAGCGGCAGCAACGCGAGCGGCAGGAACTTGTAGAGGGAGAGATACGCCGCCCAGGCACCGATTGCGGTCTCGCGCCTGCCGAGCGCGGCCGCGAACAGCATCGCGGTGGCGGCCATGATCACGAGCTCGAATTCGCGCGCCACGTAGGCTTGCAGCGTCGGATAAAAGACCAGCGAGGCGCTGAGGATGAGGGCCAGCAGGATCGGGTCGCGGCTGGGGCCGCCGAACGCGCGCCACATCACGACCGCCGCGCCGGCGATCAGGAGCGCGTAGACCACGAGCAGAACAAGGGCGATCTGACGATACGAATCGAGTAACGACAGCGGCAGGGAAGTCAGGTACTGGGTGGGGCCGCGACGGTAGGAGCCCGCTTTCCCCACCGAGTCTGTCAGGTCGGGGCTGGCCCACAGCGTGGGATTGAAGGTCTCGACGTAGGCGCCCGGCAGCGTCGAATAGAAATCGCCGATGGAATAAGTGAGTCCCCGATACGCCACGGCGCCGAAGCGGGCGAGGGCAAGCGCCAACAGCGCCGCGACGAGCAGGTTTCGCCTCACGGGGTTTGCGATTATAGGCCCACCGCCGCGGCTTTCTAGCCGACAAAAGAACACTAGCCGCTCCCCCGAATCGTGAGCCTGTACCCAGGGGAGCCTGATCGACCCTGTCTCGAAGTGAACAGTTGTGCTTACCGGAAATTGATATAACCGTCTCATCGACTTCCAGATTGGCGGGGTTATGATCACGTTGGCTGCGCCACCGCAATACGAGACTACCTGCCCGAACTGTAGCGGCGCGACGGGCGTGCCGCGCTGCGTCATCACTGCCGGGGGCGGGACCGTCACCGTCCACCTGTGCTGCTCAGGTTGTCAGCATGTGTGGTCCGCCAACAGAGCGACCGACTACTCCCTGCCAGAGCTAGGCGCAACAGTCACGGCCAAAACGACCCACGTCATCCACTGAAGGCCGAGCACCGACATGCTGCTGCACGAGTTCATCACTTTGAATCGGGACGCGATTATTGCTCTTACGGCGAACCGCTTTCAGGGCCGGCCGTGGCCCTCGATCTCGGCTCCAGAGCTGTGTGAAGGCGTGCCGCTGTTCCTGACCCAACTCGCGGACACGCTGCGGTTGGAGAAGAGCGGCGCTCCATTCTCGCCCGACGCCATCGGCGCGACGGCCGCGAGGCACGGCGCTGAGCTGCTGAAGATGGGCTTCAACGTGAATCAGGTGGTCCACGTCTACGGCGACGTCTGTCAGGCGGTCACTCAGCTCGCCTTGGACAAGAACGCGCCGATCAGCGTGGCAGAATTCAAGACGTTGAACCGCTGTCTCGATACGGCCATCGCGGAAGCCGTGACGGAGCACGCGCGCATGACCGCGGAGGCGCGGCTCGACGTGGGACCATTCGACCCCGTCAGAATGTGATGCCCTGGGGGCCCGATGATTCAGAAAGGGCGCTTCAATGGTGCCGGAGGAGGGGGTCGAACCCACACTTCCCGGAGGAAACGGGATTTTGAGTCCCGCGCGTCTGCCAGTTCCGCCACTCCGGCCCGAACCTGGAATTATAGCGGACTACTCGCGCGGTTGCCGCGTGTAGTCCGTCCTGAGCGAGGGACGTCGCGAGCGTGACGAGCGACGCCCCGAGTCGAAGGGCCCTTTGCCACCCATGCGCGGCTGCCGCACGTGGGGCCTGGCTACGGCGAAATGAGGCGGAGCTTCGGAAAATAGTGCCGATATCGTCGCGGGTCTCGGGTGAGGAGAGAGTAGCCGGCCACTGCCGCGTGCGCCCCGATATAAAAATCTGGAAGGGGCGAACGCCGTTCGCCGCCTCGGCGCCGATACACACGAAACGCCTGGCCGGCCAGGAAAGCCGCGCCCCATGGCAGCGGCTCGCGCAGCAGGTAGCTCTCCGGCAGGATTTCGTCCATCAAGTCTAGTGACTCGAACCCCGACGCCACTTCGGCGAACACGATCGGGTTGATCACGACCGGCCCCCGGTCTCGACATACGGTTAGCATGGCGTCCGACCAACCCTGCCACTCCGAATCGTCGTCGAACAGGTCGATCAGGACGTTGGCGTCAATCAGCGTCGAGTTCATCGGGC
>JANMSC010000423.1:0-12744 GCA_031388885.1 Gemmatimonadales bacterium
TCCACCACCCTGGGACCACCAGCGAACACCACGCCGATGCGCCAAGCGCCATGCCGCGCCGCAAGCGCTGCGTCGCCGGGGCTGGTGATCCCGCAGATCTTTGCCTTAACGCCCACGTCGCCGAACCCCCGACAGCGCGCGGGCGTGGCCGAGGGGATCGCCGGATGCGACCAACGCGGACCCGATCAGGACGGCATCGGCACCGGCGTCCGCTGCCGCGGCGACGTCTGCGGCGGTCGCCATGCCGCTCTCTGCCACGGCGATCCGGTCTGGGGGCACCAACGCGATGAGCTTCCACGCCGTCGCACGATCGATCACCAGGGTGTCGAGGTCCCGTGAGTTGACCCCGACGACCTTCGCGCCTGCCTCGACCGCGACGGCGATCTCGCCCGCGCTGTGCGCTTCAACCAGCGTGGCGAGGCCGATGGACGACGAGAACGCGATGAGGTGCGCCAGCTGCATCGGCGTGAGTGCTCGAACGATCAGCAGGGCGGCGGCGGCGCCGGCGACACGCGCCTCGAGCAACTGCACCTCGTCGACGATGAAATCCTTGCATAGCGTTGGCACCGTCACCGTGTGTGCCACCGCTGCGAGGTCGGCCATCGAGCCGCCGAAATAGGGCTCGTTGGTCAGGACTGAGATTGCGGCCGCCCCGCCTGACTGGTACGCCGACGCCAAGCCCACCGGATCCAGTCGCTGGTCGAGGGGTCCGGACGACGGCGAACGGCGCTTGACCTCTGCGATCAGCGCGATGCTCGGCCCGCGAAGTGCCGCGAACAGGTTTGCGGTCGGCGCGAGCGCGTCGGCTGCGAGCTCGAACTCGCGTCGGCGACCGGCCAACGACGGCAGTCGCGTGCGGGTGGCTGCGAGGATCTCATCAAGGATGTTCATGCCCATCTTGCGGTTCGGGTTCCCTTCGGGTAACGTTGTTTCGGGTTTTCTTCGCTACCCGCATCGAGGCTCATCGTGCCCCTCACCCGTAAGCAGCGCGAAATCCTGGACTTCCTCACCGAAGCCATCGATCGCAATGGCTACGCCCCGAGCTTCGAGGAAATCGCCGAGAAGTTCGGCTACCAGTCCCTCGCTACGGTCCACGAGCACCTGACCAATCTCGAGGCCAAGGGCTGTATCCGGCGGAGCTACAACGAGAGCAGGGCGATCGAGGTCCTGCCTCCGCGCGGGCAAACCGGTGCGGTCGAGATTCCGCTGCTGGGCACCGTCGCGGCGGGCTATCCGATCGAATCGGTCATGACCGGTGAGGTTGTCGCGGTACCCGATGCGATGCTTCCGCGCCGAGGGGCAAACTACGCGCTTCGGGTCCGCGGCGAGTCGATGATCGACGAGCAGATCCGCGACGGCGACCTCGTGGTGGTCAATGGGCGCGAATCAGCCGATAACGGTGAAATGGTCATTGCGCTCGTCAACGGTGCGGAAGCCACGGTCAAGCGCTTCTACCGCGAGCCGGGTGGATGGATCCGGCTGCAGCCCGCCAACACCGCCATGCATCCGCTCCGGTATCAGGAACGCGATGTCCTGATTCAGGGCATCGTCGTCGGCGTCATCCGGAAGTACTGACGGCGCTGGCGTGACGGAGCGCGTCGAGTCGCGCCGCTGCATGCCCGTCATGCAGCGACTGCTTCGCTTGGGCCACGGCCTCCTCCATCGTGACGTCCAAGCCCACGACAACCGCCGCCGCCGCATTCAGCAGCACCGCGGCGCGGAGTGACGGCGGCGCACCGGTGGGGCGGCGCAGCAGTGCGTCAATTGCCGCGGCATTCTCCCCTGGTTCCCCACCTTCCAGGCCTTCGAGCGACGATGTTGCCAGCCCGAATGTCGCGGGATTTAGCCGCGACTCGACCACGGCATTTCCCTGCAGATCCCACACAAGCGTCTCGCCGACCGGCGAGATTTCATCGATCCCGACAAGCGCGTGCACCACCAACGCACGCTGCGCGCCCAGTCGGCGCAGCGCATCGGCGAGTTGCGGACCACGGTGTGCGTCACTCACGCCGAGCACTTGGCGAGTGGCCCCGGCCGGATTCGCCAGGGGGCCAATCAGGTTCATGATGGTAGCACCGCCGAGTTCGCGCCTGACCGCAGCGACGTGACGCATCGCAGGGTGATAGGTCGGTGCAAAGAGGAAGGCCATACCGACCTCGCCAAGCACCTGCGCCGCACGATCGGGCGTGAGGTCGATCGCCACTCCGAGCGCCTCGAGCACGTCCGCTGAGCCCGACCTCGACGAAAACGAGCGATTCCCGTGCTTCGCCACCGGAACGCCGGCGCCAGCCGCGACGAACGCGGCGGCCGTCGAAATGTTGAGCGTGACGACCCTGCCTCCGCCGGTCCCGCAGGTATCGACCAGCCGGTCGGGCGCCGGATACGCCACACGGAGCATCGCGCCACGCAACGCGCGCGCTGCACCGGCGACCTCCGCTGCCACCTCACCCTTGCGTCGCAGCGCCGTGAGGAGCTCGCGCACTGACGCCGCTGGCGCGTCGCCCGCCATGACCTCGGCAAACGCGGCGCGGGCCTCGACCTCGTCGAGGGCACTGCCGGCGGCAAGGCGGCCCAGCGCGTGGCGAATCGCGCCGGTCGCACGAGGGGGTGAAGCGTCGGTCATCACAACCGGAAAGCGTAGGAGGGGCGACGACGCTTTGTCAATATTCACAAGGGTTTACGCAAGTTGCCCGCCCCCTTCGGCGCCGCTAGATTCCGCGGCACATGGAGCGTGCATTCCTGCTCATCGTGGCGTTCGACGGAACCGACTTTTGCGGGTGGCAGGTGCAACCCGATGGTCGGTCGGTGCAGCGGGTACTCGAAGGGGTGTTGAGCCGCCTCGGCGGTTCGACTCGGAAGGCGACCGCCGCAGGACGCACCGACGCCGGTGTGCATGCCCGGGCGATGCCCGTCAGTACCGTGATGCCGCCAAGCTGGACCTGCGCTGCGCTGTTGCGAGCAATGAATGCGTTGCTGCCCCTGGACGTCGCCGTACGGGAGGTCCACCGAATTCGCGACGATGCCAACGCGCGCCGCGACGCGCTGGGCCGCCGGTATTGCTACCATGTGGGAACCGACGCGGCGGCTCGGTCACCTTTCCAGGCACGGACGGCGTGGCCGCTGGGGCGATTGCTCGATCTCGACGCCATGGAACGCGCGGCCACGGTGCTTCCGGGCGTTCACGATTGCCGTGCCTTCGCGGTCACCGGCGAGTCGAAGCCTCACTATCGCTGCCGCATTGTCGAAGCGGCGTGGGACTCGCCCAGTGCCGGATGCACGCGCTTCACGATCGCAGCCGACCGCTTTCTGCACCACATGGTGCGCCTGTTGGTGGGCACGATGGTCGATATCGGACTCGGACGACGACCGGAGGGCGACATGGCCCGGCTGCTTTTGTTAACCCACAACGCCGACACCAGTCCACCTGCTCCAGCAGCCGGACTTTTTTTCGATCAGGCGTGGTATCCCGAAGACATCTATCTGGGCGAGGTCGCTGCGTGGTGAGGCAATCAGGGCGAGTCGTGCTGCTGGCCTGTCTCGCCGCGTGCTCGGGTCCCGATGACACCGGCGTGGTGTCGCGCGCCGGGGCACAGCAGCGTGAGGCGCCCGCGATGTCCATTGATGCGTCCCGGCGCACTGCCATCGTCGAGGCGACGTCGCGCGTAGCCGCCGCGGTGGTCTCGATACGCGTCACGGGCCGGACGCCTCGGCCATCCGCGTACGATGTGTGGATCGGCCAGCCGCGCGGCACGCCGCAAAGCTTCGGTACCGGGTTCATCCTCCGCGCCGATGGCATCGTCATCACCAACCAGCACGTCGTGGCGGACGCCCAGCAGGTGACGGTCACACTCGCCGATGGAACCGATGTCGAAGGCCGAGTGCTCGGCGAAGACCCGCTCACTGACATCGCCGTCATCAAGCTCGATCGTCGGGGACTTCCCGTGGTGCGCGTCGGGCGTTCCTCCGACCTCATGATCGGCGAGTGGGCAATCGCCCTCGGTAATCCGTATTCGTACCTCCTCGGCAACTCCGAGCCGACCGTCACCGCAGGAGTGATCAGCGCCACCGGGCGCAACATCCTCCCGATTGGCGACCAGGCCGGATCGTACCTCGACATGATCCAGACCGACGCTGCCATCAACCCCGGCAACTCCGGCGGCCCGCTGGTCAACGCACTGGGCGAGGTAGTTGGCGTCAATTCGTCGATCTTTTCGACCACCGGCGGTTCGGTCGGCCTCGGGTTCGCGATCCCGATCGAGCGCGCCGTGCGAGTCGCCGACGAAATCGTGCGCAATGGCACGGTGCGGCGCGCCTGGGTCGGGCTCAACGTGCGAGTTGGTGGCGTGTCAGGCGACTGGAAGCAGAGCGGTGGCGTGCCCGTGGGCGACGTCGCGCCCGGCGGGCCGGCGGCCCGCGCCGGCATTCGTGCGGGCGACGTGCTGGTGCGGGCCAACAACCGACCGCTGCGCAACTACCTCGACTGGGATGCCGTGCTGCTCGACTTGCACGTGGGCGATGCCGTCGCGGTGACCGTGAGCAGCCGGGGAAGCATATCCAACCTCCGCATTGTCACCGGCGATCTTCCAACCGTGACCGCTGAAAAAGTTCGCGTGTTGCGCGACCTCGATCTGGTGACTGTGACCCCGTCGATCCGTGCCGAGCGGGGAATTCAGGCGGCGTTCGGTGCGCTCGTGTATCGCATCCCTCCGGACATCAGCCAGCGAACTGGCCTGGCGCAAGGTGACGTCATCATCGGGATCAACGGCCAGGCGCTCCGTACCGCGGAAGAGGTGGCCGCACTGGTGCGCGACATTCGGCCGGGCCAGCAGTTCTACCTCAACATCGAGCGCGGTGGCATGCGCGGTACCCTTCCACTGCAGCTCCAGTGACCAATGCCCAGTGGCAGTCTCCCCTCGGGACGCGCTATGCCTCGCCCGCCATGCAGCAACTCTGGAGCGACACCAACCGGATCGGCCGCTGGCGACGGATCTGGCTCGCGCTTGCCGAGTCAGAACACGAACTGGGCCTTGCGATTCCGGTTGCCGCGCTCGATGCCATGCGCGCGCATCTCGACGATGCCGATCTCGACCGCGCCGCCGCATACGAAGCGCGTTTCCGGCACGACGTCATGGCACACGTGCACGCATTCGGTGACCAGGCACCCGCCGCCCGGGCGTTCCTCCACCTCGGCGCGACGTCAGCGTTCGTCACCGACAATGCCGACGTGCTGATCATGCGCGACGCCATCACGCTGGTGCTCGGGCGCCTGGTCGCCGTTGTCACGGCGCTGCGCACGTTTGCGCAACGGCACGCGGCGGTTCCCTGCCTCGCTTACACCCACTTTCAGCCGGCACAGCTCACCACGGTTGGGAAGCGTGCAACGCTCTGGGCACAGGATTTCGCGATCGATATCGAGGCGACCCTCGAACGGCTTGCATCACTGCGATTGCGGGGCTGCAAGGGCACGACCGGCACGCAGGCGTCGTTCCTCGACCTCTTTGGTGGCGATCACCAGAAAGTTCGCGACCTCGAGCAGCGGGTGATCGCCAAACTCGGAATGAACCGCTGTTTCGCCGTCACCGGGCAAACCTACCCGCGAAAGGCCGACGCCCAGATCCTCGACCTGCTCAGCGGTGTCGCCCAGTCGGCGTCCAAGTTTGGTGCCGATCTCCGTCTGTTGCAGCACGAAGGCGAGCTGCTCGAGCCGTTCGAGTCGGAACAGATCGGTTCGAGTGCCATGGCGTACAAGCGCAATCCGATGCGCGCCGAGCGAATGGGTTCGCTCGCGCGCCATGTGATCTCGCTGCAAGCCAATGGCGCGCATACCGCGGCATCGCAATGGCTCGAACGCACCCTTGACGACTCGGCGAATCGACGACTGACCCTGCCTGAGGCGTTTCTCGCCGTCGATGCCATTCTGGTGTTGGCGCAGAACATCGCCGAGGGACTCGAACTGCGTGAGGCGCCCACCGCGCGGCATGTGCGTGAACAGATGCCGTTCATGGCGACCGAACGCTGGCTGATGCTCGGCGTGCAGTCGGGCGGAGACCGACAGGCATTGCACGACGTCATCCGTCGCCATTCGCTCGCCGTGGCCGACGCCGTGGGTGCTGGCGGCGAGAACGACCTGATGGAGCGACTCAAGGCCGAGCCTGCCTTCAGTGCAGTCGACCGGGGTCGCCTGGCCGCTGAGCTCGAGCCGTCGCATCATGTCGGGCGTTCGGTCGAGCAGGTGACCGAGTTTCATGCCGAGTACCTGGATCCCCTGCTGGTACGGGCGCGTGGCGACGCAACGCCGGTGGATTCGGCGGATGTTCGCGTATGACGATGCCGATGCTCGCGAGCAATCTCGCGCTTCCGCTCTGGCGCCGCGGAAAAGTTCGAGAAGTGTACGCGGTCGGTGACGATCGACTGCTCATCGTCGCCAGTGACCGGGTGAGTGCGTTCGACGTAGTGCTGTCCGAGGCCGTTCCCGACAAGGGAGCGGTGCTGACCCAGCTATCGGCGTATTGGTTCGACCGTCTCGCCGCCGTGACACGATCGCACTACCTCACCGCCGATGCTGACGCGATCATCGCCGACATCCCCGAGCTCGCGCCGCGTCGCAGCGAGATCGCCGACCGGGCGATGCTCGTGACGCGCACGGCGCCGATTGCGTTCGAATGCGTGGTCCGCGGCTATGTCGCCGGCTCGGCGTGGGCCGAGTACCGGACGTACGGCACGTTGGCTGGCGAGCCGCTCCCTGCGGGCCTGATCGAATCGTCGCGACTCGACCGTCCGATCTTTTCGCCCGCCACGAAGGCCGAGACCGGACACGACGAAAACGTCCCGTTTGCCCGGATGCGCCACGAGCTGGGGGCAGCGCTCGCCGACCACCTGGCCGCCACATCGCTTGCGCTCTATGAAGCCGGGCGCGATCACGCCGAGACGCGCGGGCTGATCATTGCCGACACGAAGTTCGAGTTCGGCCTCGACCCGGCCGGCGAGCCAGTCCTGATCGACGAGGTCCTCACCCCCGACAGCTCGCGCTTCTGGCCGGCAGACGCCTACGTCGCCGGTCGAAGCCAGTCGAGCTTCGACAAGCAGCCGTTGCGCGATTGGCTCAGCGGCGAACGCGCGGCGGGGCGCTGGGACGGCGATCCCCCAGGGCCCCAGCTGCCAGAGCATGTCGTACACGCCACAGCCACCCGGTATCGCGAAGCCTACCGCCGGATCACCGGCGCTGAACTCTTGGAGCATCCGTAATGCGCGTCGCCCCTGAAGGCTGGCCATTCATCCTCATCGGCTGGGTATTGCTGGCCGGCTTCACCGTGATGGGATGGTGGATTCCGGCCGTGCTCTGGCTCCCTGTTGCGATCTGGCTGATTGCGTTCTTCCGCGACCCCGTTCGCACCGGGCCGCGAGGTGACGCCGTGATCGTTGCTCCCGCTGACGGCAAAGTCGTGAGCATCATTCCGATGCACGAGCCTGATGTCATCGGCGGTCAGGCGATGCGCATCTCGATCTTCATGAACGTGTTCAACGTGCACGTCAATCGCTACCCCGTGACTGGCACCATCTCCTTCCGCCGATATCGCAAAGGAAAGTTCTTCAACGCCGCCGACGACAAGGCCGCGCTGGAGAATGAGCAAAGCGACGTCGGGATCACGTCCGCGCGAGGGAAGGTGCTCGCACGCCAGATCGCGGGACTGATCGCTCGGCGCATCATCACCGATCACGACCAGGGCGCGGCCGTGCGACAGGGCGAGCGCATGGGACTGATCCGTTTCGGTTCCCGAGTTGATGTGTTTGTGCCCATCGGCACACGAGTCCTGGTGAAGGAGGGTGACATGACGGTGGCCGGACAAACCGTGATCGCCGAATGGACATGAACCCCGACACCGGGCACCGACGAACTGCCATCCGACGCGTCGTCATCGTGGTGCCGAGCGCGTTCACGCTGGGCAACCTCTTCTTCGGTTTCTGGTCGATCGTCTCGGCCTACAACGGCAACTACCGGTGGGCGGGCTGGTTCATCGTGTTCGCCGGTGTGCTCGACACCCTTGATGGCCGAGTGGCGCGACTCTCGAATACCGGGTCGCGGTTCGGCGCCGAGCTCGATTCATTGGTGGACGTGATCTCGTTCGGGGTCGCCCCCGCGCTGTTGATGTACTTCCTCGAGTTCGCGCCCGCAGGACGCTTCGCCTGGATCGTCTGCTTCCTCTACGTCGTCGCCGCCGCCGTCCGGCTTGCCCGCTTCAACGTGATCGCGGCGCAGGGCGGCGGCAAGTCGAGCGGATGGTTCACCGGCTTGCCGTCGCCGGCTGCCGGCATGACCCTCGGCGTCTATTACCCGTTCTCGCAAACCGATTGGTACGGTCGTTCGCTCGCGTACCTCGATCTCCAGCATCAGGGATTGGTCATCCTGATCCTGTTGATCGCCGTGCTCATGGTCAGCAACGTCAAGTATCCCAAGTGGCCCGCAGCCGGTTTTCGGTCGCCCGCTCGCCTCGCCGGACTTGCGACCTACCTCACGATCCTCATCGCATCACTGACGGTGCCAGAGTACTTCCTCTTCCCGCTGGGGCTCACGTACATGGCGTACGGGCTGATCCGCGCGGTGATGATCAGCCTCAATCGCACCGACGATCGGGATCAGCTCGATCGCGCGGAGCGAGTGCAGCGGCGTGACGGTCGCGAGGAGATCAGCGAATGACGTTCCGGGTTCACGTTCGGGTGGTTCCCCGCCCTGGGCTCCTTGATCCGCAGGGCCAGGCCATTGAACACGCGCTCGGCTCGCTCGGGTTCGACGGCGTGCAGGGCGTGCGCGTCGGCAAGGCGATCGACATCGGGATCGACGCCGCGTCCGCGGCAGACGCCCGTGCGATGGCACGGCAGATGTGCGATCGACTGCTCGCCAACCCCGTCACCGAGGACTATGTGATCGAGGTTGACGGATGACCACACGCATCGGCGTGGTGCGGTTTCCGGGGAGCAACTGCGAGGACGAGACGATGGCTGCGGTGCGGCGCGCCGGCGGCGAGTCGTTCCTGATCGACTACCGCGACACGTCGCTGGGCGGGGCGGATGCGGTGATCCTGCCGGGCGGGTTTTCGTACGGTGACTACCTGCGGTCGGGCGCCATCGCGCGGTTCGCGCCGGT
This sequence comes from Gemmatimonadales bacterium, assembly GCA_031388885.1. Classification (GTDB taxonomy): domain Bacteria; phylum Gemmatimonadota; class Gemmatimonadetes; order Gemmatimonadales; family GWC2-71-9; genus Palsa-1233. The sequence goes on from JANMSC010000423.1 coordinate 9,143, forward strand.
GATGGAATCGGTGCGTTCCCATGCCGCGGAGGGTGGCGTGGTCGTCGGCATCTGCAACGGCTTCCAGATCGCGTGCGAAGCAGGCCTCCTGCCCGGCGCACTCCTCCGCAACGCGCAGCAACGATTTGTGTCCCGCCCTGTCGATATCCGCATCGAGCGGACCGACACGCCGTGCACTGGCGCGTTCGCTCGCAACGAGGTCATTCGCGTTCCGGTGGCGCATGGCGAAGGGCGCTTTGTCGCCGACGACGCGACGCTCGATCGCCTCGAAGCCGAAGGCTGCGTGGTGATGCGCTACGTGCCCGTCCTCGGGACGGACGCACCGCACAACCCCAACGGATCAGCGCGCGATATCGCTGGCATCTGCAACCCGACTGGCAACGTGATCGGCTTCATGCCGCACCCGGAGCGCGTAGCCCACATCGCACTGGGCTCGGACGTGGGACACCGGGTGTTTACCTCACTCACCGCGTTCGTGGAAGGCGTCCCCGCGTGACCACCGCGCTCATGGCTGAGCCGTTTCCGGGCGAGCGTCCGGTTACGGACGACGTTGTTCGCGAGCACAAACTCAACGAGCTGGAGTACGCGGCCATCGAGCGGATGCTCGACCGCACGCCCACGCTCACCGAACTCGGCATCTTCTCGGCGCTCTGGTCGGAACACTGCTCGTACAAGCACACCAAGCCCGTCCTGCAGCGTTTTCCCGTCGCGGGGCCGCAGGTCGTCCAGGGGCCCGGCGAGAACGCCGGCGTCTTGCGATTGCCCGATGGCTGGGCGGTTGCGTTCAAGATCGAATCGCACAACCACCCGAGTGCGGTCGAACCGTATCAGGGCGCGGCGACCGGGGTCGGCGGGATCCTCCGCGATGTGTTCACGATGGGGGCGCGCCCGGTCGCGTTGCTGAACTCGCTACGGTTGGGACCGCTCGACGATGCGCGCAATCGGTACCTCTTCGCTGGCATCGTCAAGGGAGTCGGCGACTACGGCAACTGCATCGGCGTGCCGACGATCGGGGGAGAAGTCTGCTTTTCACCATGTTACAGCGGCAATCCGCTGGTCAACGCCATGGCGGTCGGGCTCCTGCGAGAAGCCGACCTTGCCACCGCCCGTGCCGACGGTGTTGGCAATATCCTGCTTGCCGTCGGGGCGAGCACCGGGCGCGACGGCATCCACGGAGCGTCGTTCGCCTCGGAAGACCTGACGGCGGAGAGTGAGAAACGCCGCCCGCAGGTGCAGGTGGGCGATCCGTTCACCGAGAAGCTGTTGCTCGAGGCATCGCTCGAACTGATCACGTCGGGCGTGATCGTCGCGATCCAGGACATGGGTGCCGCCGGCCTCACCTCGTCGTCCGCCGAGATGGCGGCGCGCGGCGGAGTGGGGGTCGAGGTCGATACGTCACTCGTGCCCACGCGCGAACCTGGCATGACACCCTACGAGATCATGCTGTCGGAATCGCAGGAACGGATGCTCGTCGTGGCGGAGCCGTCACGCATCGAGGCGATCCGGGCGATCTGCCGGAAGTGGGACCTCGACGCGACACCGGTTGGACGCGTGACCGATGACGGGATCTTCCGGGTGGTGCATGACGGGCGTGTGGTTGCCGCCATCCCTGGGCAGGATCTCGTCGAGGGCTGCCCGATGTACGCACCGCCGGCCACCGAATCCACCGCCGCACGCGCGCGACGTCAACTCACACCAGTGGTGGAACCGCCGTCGCTGCAGGACGCACTTGAGCAGCTGCTCGACGCCCCTACGATCGCCAGCAAGCGATGGGTGTTCGAGCAGTTCGATGGCACGGTGCGCGCCGGTACGGTCATCCTGCCCGGCGGCGATGCCGGCGTGCTCCAGGTTGCTGGCACATCATTCGGCTTGGCCGTCACCGTCGATTGTAACGCGCGGCACGTCTTGCTCGACCCGTTCGAGGGTGGCAAGGGCGCGGTGGCCGAAGCCGCACGCAACGTGGCCTGTACTGGAGCCAGGCCGCTCGGGATCACCGATTGCCTCAACTTCGGCAACCCGCGCATTCCCGAGATCTTTTATCAGTTCGTCGAGGCGTGTCGCGGCATCGGTGAGGCGTGCGTGGCATTCGACACGCCGGTCACTGGCGGCAATGTCTCGCTCTACAACCAGAACCCCTTTGGTGCAATCGACCCGACGCCGACGATCGGCATGGTCGGCTTGCTTGCGGACGTGACCACGGCCGTGCCCAGTCACTTTCGCGAGCCGGGCGACGCGATCATGCTCCTCGGTGCCACGACCGGGCACCTTGGCGGCAGCGCCTACTGGGCCGAGGTGCTCGAGTGTGTCGGCGGCCCGCCACCGTCGGTGGATCTGGTTGCCGAACGCGCCCTGCAGGAGACCCTGATCGCGGCGGCCGGCGAACGGCTGTTGCGCTCGGCACACGACGTGAGCGACGGCGGGTTTGCGGTGACACTCGCGGAGTGCTGCATCGGCGGGCCGTGGGCGACCAGCACGCTTGGTGCGACGGTCGATCTTGGCCGCCATGCCGACGCCGTGACGGACGAGGGTTGGCTTTTTGGTGAAGAAGGCGCGCGCGCGGTGGTGTCCTGTGAGCCGGTGCATGTCGCGCGTCTCCAACAAGTCGCACATGCCAACGGGATCGCGTGCCACTATCTGGGACTGGTCGGTGATGCAGGCGGCGACCTGACGATGACTCGCGACGGGCGCGATTTCGCGTGGCCGGTCCCGCGCCTGCGAGCGATCCACCTCGATGCGATTCCACGACGGATGGCCGCCGCGGTGGCTGCTGCGGAAGGGAGCTGACCCATGTGTGGCGTGATTGGCGTATCGGGATTGCCGGATGCATCGCGAATAGCCTATCTCGGGCTTTACGCGCTGCAGCACCGCGGCCAGGAGAGCTGCGGCATTGTGTCGATCGATGCCGACGCGTCGGCTCGCATTCACCGCGCGATGGGACTCGTATCAGATGGATTCAGCGAGCCACAGTTCAGCGCGCTCACGGGCGATTGCGCGGTCGGCCACACCCGGTACTCCACGGCTGGCAGCACGGTGCTCGCGAACGCCCAGCCGTACCTGGTGAACTATCACGCCGGGCCGCTTTCGGTGGCGCACAACGGCAACCTCGTGAATGCCGACGAGCTGCGCGACGAGCTGGTGCAGGGCGGCGCAATCTTTTCGTCGAACAGCGACACCGAAGTCCTGATTCACCTGATCGCGCGATCGAACGCCCCCGACGTCGAAAGCCAGATTCGCGATGCCCTGGAGCGGGTCGATGGCGCCTGCTCCGTGGTCATCTCGGTCGGGCGCGTGCTGTACGCCGCGGTCGATGGCCGCGGCTTCCGGCCACTGGTGGTGGGTCGCCTCGGCGGTGGCGTGATCGTGGCATCGGAAACGTGTGCGCTCGATCTCATCGGCGCCGCCAGCATGTGTGAACTCGAGCCGGGCCAGTTCGTCCGGATCGAGGACGGTGTCGTCACGAACCTCAAGCCCCTGTCGCCCCGTCGCGTCACCCGGTGCATCTTCGAACTGGTGTACTTCTCGCGGCCTGACTCGACCGTCTTCGGCGATTCGGTCGATCGGGTGCGTCGCGAACTAGGCCGGCAGCTCGCCCGGTTCCACCC
>JANMSC010000462.1:0-8436 GCA_031388885.1 Gemmatimonadales bacterium
GCAGCGCGCACAAGTCAGCACGGCCATCGGGGAGAAGCTAACCGCCGATTATTCGCCTCGCTTGAGCGCCTTCACACCGCTGGCCGTGCCGATGCCGGCACCCGCGCCGAAGAGCATCGCGGTGCCGCCGGTGACCAACGGGAGGAGCGCCGCGATCGGCGCCGCGACCACGAGTGCCGCGAACCCGACCAGCCACGGGGCGATTGGACTACGAACGGCGTCAACGAACCGCAGGCGGTTCCGGACGTACTCGCGGGCCAGGCCGAACGCGAACAGGCCGGCCCCAATGGCTATAACGAGGCGGACCAGGCCAAAGATGCTTTCGAACACGACGGGCTCCTGAAAGGGTGGCTTGTTGCAGTACGGAACGGAGCGCGAGAAGATTCACCGCTTCTCCCTTCTCGCTTCTCGCTTCTCGCTTCTCGTTCACCACCGGATCAGCGCGCTCCCCCACAAAAATCCGCTCCCAAACGCCGTGATCGCCAGCAGGTCGCCGCGCTCAAGCCGGCCGGCGCGGACGCACTCGTCGAGTGCGATCGGAATGGTCGCTGCGGTGGTGTTGCCGAAGCGCTCGATGTTGTTGTACACCTGATCGTCCCGCAGCTCGAGGGCGCGCTGGACCACCTCGGAGATGCGCAGGTTGGCCTGATGCGGGATCAGCAGCTTGAGTTGCGACGACTCGACACCGGCCTGGGCAAGCACGGCGCGCACCGACTCAGGCATCTTGGTCGTCGCGTGGCGGAAGACTTCCTTGCCGTCCATCTCGACGAACATCTTGTTGTCGAGGTGCGCCGCCTGATTGCGCGGATGGTAGATCGACCCGGGTGAATCGACCCAGAGCTTCTCGGCGAAGTTCCCGTCGGAGTGCAGATCCCAGGCGAGCACCGCCGACCCGTTGGCATCGTTGTGCGCGCCCACGACGACGGCACCGGCGCCGTCAGCGAATATCACCGCCGTATTGCGCCCACGGGAAGTGACGTCCATTCCCGTACTCTGCACCTCGGCGCCGATCACCAGCACTGTGCGCCACATGCCTGCCCGTATGTACGCGTCGGCCATCGACAGTGCGTACACGAAACCTGAACATTGCGTACGAATGTCAATCGCGGGGATCGGCCCGGCGCCGAGCTCGCGTTGCACGAACACGCCGTTACCCGGCGCGAAGTGGTCGGGCGATGATGTCGCATAGATGATCGCGTCGATCTCACCGGGTTCGACGCCAGCGGCTTCAATGGCTCGCCGCGATGCCGTCAGCGCGAGCTGCGACCCTGACTCACCCTCGACAATCCAGTGGCGTTGCTGGATACCGGTGCGCTGGCGGATCCATTCGTCGGTGGTGTCCATGACCTGGGCGAGGTCGTCGTTGGTGACGACGCGATCGGGCACGGCGTGGCCCGTGCCGAGGATGCGAGTGGTGGGCATGCCCGAAACGTACCACCAATCCGTCGGCTGCCGCCGAGCGGATGACGGCGCCGCGCGCCACCATGTCGAGCGCCGTGTTCGAATCGGCCAGCGAGTCACAGTCGAGGGCAAGGCGCGCCCAAGGGCGGGGGATGGCGCGTGAGGAGTCAGCGCAGGGCGATCCGTAACCCCATGCTGATCGAGATGTATTTCCAATTGGCCGTAGTCGCGACGCCTGCCGCGGCGAAGGGAGCATCGTATGCCTCCGCCTCGAGCAGAACCGCCGCCGTTCGAGCAATCGGCACCGCAAGTGAACCCCACCCACGCAACGCCAGGGCCCACGGTCCAACGGTGGCACCAAATTGCTTCACGCGTTGCGCCCCGGCGCCCAGATCCATGGCCACTGACACTGCCCCTGCATTGAACTCGGCAGCGGTGCCGGCCTCGACCATCTCGACTTGGTCAGGTGCGAAATAGCCGCTCGTGCTCGATTGGGCGAAGTGGAGCCGATGATACTGCAGCGAAACCTCACCCGCTCCTGCCAATGGCACCGCGACCGCGCCGCGAGCCTGCCAGCGCGAATTGGCCTGCGAAACGGTTCTGATCGTTCCAGCGCGTCCCCCCGCCCGGAGCCGGAAAGGACCTAACGGCACGTCCAGGCTGGCACCGGCCTCGTTGCGCATCGCCAGATTCTCCACCAGCAGTGGCGTTGCACCCAGCGGGACTCGTTGGCCCCGGAGTTCGATGATCGTCCCGCGAGGTGAATCGCGCCAACGAAGTCGCATTTCGACGGCAGGCGTAACCCAGGGTGTGCTCGTAACACGATCGAGCCGCGCTGCGCCCGCACGCACGGTGATCTGCGTTGTGATTCGGGGTCGCGCCGATAGGGTGAGGTAGCCTTCCTGGATCGAACGGTCGGTCGCGGGGTCGCCAATGCGCGACGTGAGACCCACGACACCGAGTCGGGCGCCATCGAAAACCACTCCACTCGCGTGCAAACCGAATCGGATCAGCCGGTTGTCATCGGAATCACCGCTGTACGCCAGGCTGGGCTCGAAATCGGGCGCCGCCGCTGAGCGCGCACGCCTCAACTGCGCTGCTGCAGTCGCACTCCCCAACGCCACGGCACGTTCGAGCCCGCGAATAGCATGGCGCGGCCTGCCCGCGCGCATCCATTCACGCCCCGCACCTTCCCATGCTTCGACGTCGTTCGGATCCGCCGCGGTGCGCCGTTCGTACTCTGCGGCCGCAGCGTCGGCTCGACCGCCACGACTTAACACTCGTGCTCGACCGATCACCACATCGCGTTCACCGGGTCGGAGGCGCGCGCCCCGATCGTACATCGCGAGGGCGTCGCGGATGCGCCCCATGCGGGCGAGATGATCGCCGGTGGCCATCCAGCCCCAGGCATCATCCGGTTCGAGTTGCGTGTAACGTTGATACAGCGTGAGCGCGTGATGACGATCGACCGTCAGCGCTGCCAGCCGAAATGTGGCGCGCGAATTGGTAGGGCGTTGCGCAACTTCATTGGCATACATGCGACGGGCGAGGTTCCGGTCGCCAGCGTCCCAGGCGGAATCGGCAGGTGATGTTGCCCGTTGTGCAGACACGTCAAGCGCGGCCGCCATGACGACAAACGCGGCCATCAGCGACACTCGCATTCAGCGGGGGCGCCGTGCGAAAACGCGCCCGAGTTGCACGGTCACCAGCACCAGCGCCAACAACCCGATACTCAGGAAAATTGACGCGGCCCCCAGCGTCCGAGCCGTGTGCGCCGCTGCCCCCGACCCGAAGGCGCTCCCTGAGGCCGTGTCGAGACGGTCCGGGACAATCCAGAATCCAATCGCCCACCCAGCTATTCCGATTCCGGCCAGTACCCCCATCGCAATGGCGAACTGAGCAAATACCTGGCGCCAAGCCACCCGCTCTCCTCGGCGATGCCGTCGCAGTCCGCGGAATGGCAATAGCAATGCGTTGATCAGGTAGAAAAGGCCGCCGATGCCGACCCCCGGAATGCCGGCCGCCACCTAATGCCCCTTCTCGTACACACGGAAGGATTGCTTCCGGATGACTTCTGCCCAGACCGCACGCAGAAAGAATGCGGCGTTCACCGTTCGGAGCACGAAAAACGCGGGGATGCTGGCAATGGCACGACCTACTTCCCGGCGGGGAAGTGCGCCAGCCAGGACAGGAATCAGGATCGCTGGTACGTCGATGAAGTATCCCAACAGGAGCCAGGGATTACCAAGCGCGATCGCGAGCACCGGAAGCACGATCAGGTAAATCAGCGATGCGATTGTCGCATCCCAGACCGAGACCGCGACCGCACTGCGAAGAAACGGAACCCGAAGCACCCCACGCCAATGGAGCATGACGTTCTGGACGAATCCATGCGACCAGCGGCGCAGCTGCTTGCCAAGAAAATCGAAATCGTGCGGTTCGATCGGATAGCAGACGGCTTGCGGGATGAATCGCACCTTGTGACCGTGCTGATACAGGGTCCAGGTCAGGTCCATGTCTTCCGCAAGCGTTCTGGTGGACCAGCCGCCCACATCCCTGAGCACTGCAGTGCGGTACAACGAGAAACACCCGGAACTGATCATGGGCGCGCCGTACTGATCTTGCACTTGCTTGTAATATCCGAACGCGAACAGGTACTCGATGTACCGGCCGCGCTCCCATATGGTATGGACGTACCGCGGTAACACCGTGCCGCACGCAGCGGCGACTTCCGGGTGGTGGAATGCCGTCAGCAGCTGTTCGATGCCGTCTGGCGCGAGCGTGGTATCCGCATCGATGGCGATGGTGAATTCGGTGCGCACCCGCTCAAGCGCAAACATTTGCGCGCCGGCCTTCGAGCCGGTATTGGCAGGAGGGCGCAAGACGGTCACGCCCATTGCCGCTGCGACCGCTCCGGTGCCGTCGGTCGAGCAATCGTCCACGACCACGATCTCGGCCGGACAGACAGTCTGTGACCGCAAACTGATGATGGTATCGGCAACCGACTCGGCTTCGTTGTACGCCGGGATGATCACCGTCACCGGGACTGTCGTCGGGCCCGACTGCGAAGCGTGGGAGACAGACGCCGCACGCCCGTGAACGTGGCGACGGTCCGTCTGGCTCGGGGGAGCCAAGGCAGTAGTCATATGCGGTTTGACGTGGACGTGTCCGGGATGACGCACATGAAGGGCATTGAAGCCCGCGTTGCGGCGGTCTCCACCATGGAACCCTCAATGGAGTATCGTCCAGCGTTCGGAGAATCCTGACGAGTTGATGTGTGTCAACTTCGAGCATGCGTCACGACTCGCCGCTGGTACTACCGAACGCTTCGATCACTCGACAGGTTCACCCGTGGTGAACGCGCGACAATGGTGGCGGTCTCCTCCCGGTACCAGCCACCGATCGCCACGCGCGGCACCTACCGCCGGAACAGGTACGCCAGCTTCACGAAGAACCCATCCTCGCGCCGTCGCAGTCCCCTGAAGCTCAGGTCCTGCTCGCCCTCGAGGGTCGAGCCATACCCGAAAAACGCGACCGTGCCGGGCGTCGGCTCGAATGACGCGAGCCAGTCCATCCGCAGCCGATTGTTGCGCGTGGCCGGCACCGGATTGCCACCAACCAGCAGCGTGAGCCCATCCGGTCCCTGCAACGCCGATCGCCGTTGTGAGCGGTACTCCGCCACCAACCGGAAGAAGAGTGCCCGGTTTGGCTGCAGCTCAAGCTTGACGCGCGGAATCACGGTGCGCGCGAACTCGGAGCCATCCGACGACCGCTGCAGCCGCGTCCAGGTCACTGTACCGAAAAGGCGCGTGGCTGGCGTCGGCCGCAGCGTCACGCCGCCCTGCACGCTGGTGAAGCGCCCGCGCGCCGCTTCCGGAAAAATTGGCGTGGCGCCCCGGGCGACGCCGAGGTTCGCGTCCCACCGCCGAAACTGCGGCGTGCCAACGTTGATGTTCCCGTTCCATGCATCGAACACACCCGCCGGGACGATGAACGGTGCTGGCTGGTCGGGGGCAACGACGGTGTAGGCCGAATAGTCAGCTGCATTGAACCGCACGAAGATGTTGTCGATCCTGCTGTTGACGTTCCAGCCGCCCCGAAGACGCAGTGAGCTGTTCAGTTGGTTACTTCCCTCGATGGCTCGGCGCGCGAACGGCTCATCGTAGCGGTAAATCCGGTTGCCGCCACCAAACAGGGTCAACTGCTCGGCGAGTGCACCGCGCTCGCCGTAAAATGACACGCGGTTGAAGATGCTCGCGGTAACGATGCCGGTGCGATTGACGAAACCACTCTGCGCGCTGAAGTCGTCACCGATCCCGACCAGCCGGTAGTTGAATCCGAACGCGCGACCGGTACGATCGGCCTCGAGTTGCCAGAGCGCGCCAGAGCGCGTCTCGTCCTGATCGTCGTCGCGCGTCCAGCTGCCGCCGAGCTGGGCCTGGAAGTAGTACATCTGCGCAAAGACAAGTCGGGTGTCGGCCGAAAGCACGCGATTGTAGCCGCCGTCGCGTTCCCGATCGGTGATCGTCACACCTGCGACGGAGTTGTCGCCAACGTCGCGACGAATGCGTGAGATGTTCACCACCGCATTGGGTTCATCGCCGGGATACTCGTCCACCGCCGTCAAGTGCGCCAGCGACCAGCGACCAAACTTGCCAGTGACCTTGGCGCCCGCCAACGGGTTCGCGATCGTGCGCGTGTAGACGAGGTTGTTGGGTGACGCGAAGAGCTCGATGCCCTCGAGAAAAAACGGACGCCGCTCCGGGAAGAACAGGCTGAATCGCTCGTTGATGGTGACGAGGCCTGAGTCCGACTCTACCTGCGAAAAGTCGGGGTTGATGGTGCCGTCGAGCGTGAGGTTGGTGAAACCGAAACGAAGATTCCCGCCGAGCTCGGTGTTGACGTCACCACGCTCAAACCCTGCGGCGCTCCGCACTCCCGGCAGACCAGCGGTCAACGTGGGTTGCAGTTCCGTCACCACGCCACGCTTGATGTCGCGAATGCCGGTGATCGTGCCAGCCTGTGCCAGGAACGAGGCGCCGGCCCGACGCACATCGGTCCAGGTGTCCTCATACTGAGTGCGTTGCGTCAGGCGCACCACGTTGATGCCCCACGTTTGCACGTCGGCAGAGCCATAGCGCAGCGACTTGAACGGGATGCGCATTTCGACGGTCCAGCCGGAATTGGTGCGTCGGCCGCTCGTCTGGTAGAGAAAGTCGGGATTACGGTCGACGATGCCCGACTGGAACGACGCTACGAAGCCACCCTCAGCACGGACGCCGTCGTCCTGCACACCGAGCGGGTTGCTGCCAAAGAAGTAGGCGCGGCGGCGATCGTTGAAGGTGTCGAGGTACACGGTGACCTGGTCGTCGCTGCCGATGTTGTCGCGATCAGCAAGCGTCGCTCGAACGCCCGTCGGGTCGCGATCGAACGCCACGATGCCGAAGTGGATCGCCGTGGGCGAGTACCACACTCGCACCACGGTCGAGTCTTCCGCAGGACGACCATCGACCGGTCGGTATTGATGAAATGATCTCAACACAGCGGCGCCCTGCCATGGGGCCTCGTCGAGCACGCCGTCGACGACAATCTCGCTCTCGACGCGCGGAATGGAGACCGCCGGCGGAGCGGGCTGGGGAGTGTCTTGTGCCGCAGCCGGTGCGGCGAGCAAGCCAAGGAATGCGAGGTGTCGGATGATCATGGGCCGAAAGTAATCTCAGGTTCAGGTGTGGGCGTTTGCACGAAGACATTTCGTGCCTTCGTGCCACCTATTCGTAGCGCAGAGCCTGAATCGGATCGAGATTTGCCGCCCGCCGCGCTGGCCAGATGCCGAAAAAGAGGCCAACAAGCGCGGAGAACGCGAAGGCTACGGCCACTGCCACCGGCGAGATCACCGTGTTCCAGCCCAGCTTGTTGCTCACCAGCATCGACATGCCCGCGCCGAGCAGAATGCCGAGGACGCCGCCACTGAGACAGAGCACCAGCGCCTCGATCAGGAACTGCGACAGGATCGTCAGCTTGGTGGCGCCCAGCGCCTTGCGGATCCCGATCTCCCTGGTCCGTTCCGTCACGGACACCAGCATGATGTTCATGATGCCGATGCCGCCAACCAGCAGCGACACTCCTGCGATCGAGAGCAGCAGCAACGAGAATGTCTCGGTCGTCCGTTCCGCGGTCGCCAGGAACTCCTTCGGCGAGCGGATCTGGAAGTCGTTGGCGCCGCCCGGGCGAATCTTGTGCTCACGCCGCATGATTCGTTCGACATCGACCATCCCCTGCTCGAGCGGGGTGCCATCCTGCACGGTGATGGCGATCGAGCGCAGTCGATCGGTGCCAAACACCCGATACTGTGCGGTATTCAGCGGGATCAGGATCTGTTCGTCGGGGTTCTGGAAGCCCTGCGCGCCTTTCTCGCTGAGCACGCCGACCACTTCGAACGGGATATTGCGGATGACGACCTGGCGGCCAATGATCGCCCCCGGATTGACGCCGAGCATCTGCGGCACCGCCGACCCGACCACCGCCAGTCGCTGCCGGCCGCCGCCGTCGCCTTCAGTGAACATTCGGCCATGGGTGATGGTGTAGTTGCGCGCGCCAATGTAGTTCGCCGTCGTGCCGACGATGCTGACGTTGATGTTCGACCCACCATGCTCGACCTGCTGATTGCGCGCAATCTCCGGCACCACGGCGGAGATCGACTTCGCGTCGCGCGCGATGGCCAGCGCATCGTCGACGAGCAGCGGTGCCGACTCGGCGCGCGCCGCACCGGCAAAGCGATCCTGCCCGCCGTAGACCTGCACCAGGTTCGCACCGAGGGCGTTGATCCGGCTCTCGACCGACTGCTGTGCCCCAGCGCCCATCGCCACGACGGTGATGACCGCTGCGACACCGATGATGACGCCGAGCATCGTGAGCCCCGCGCGAAGCTTGTTCGCGCGGATGCTCCGGATGGCCACGACCACCGTCTCCTGAATCATCATGTTACGGCCGCCGCACTGCGCCGCCTGCCCCGCCGGCGCCCGCCGCCGGGCTCTG
>JANMSC010000481.1:0-6690 GCA_031388885.1 Gemmatimonadales bacterium
TGTTTCTTTCACCATGTTCGCGTCATGCCAAACTGGGTGGCAGATTGCCTTTACTTACAACTCCTTCGACACCGACAACGCCACCGCGCTCCCCCCACCCAAACACAACGTCGCCAGCCCGGTGGTCGCGCCGCGATCGTCCATCGCATAGAGCAGTGTCGCGAGCACGCGGGCGCCGGACGCACCGATCGGATGGCCCAATGCGATGGCGCCGCCGTTGACGTTGACGCGATCCCAGTCCCAGCCGAGCTCGCGGCCATCGGCGAGCGCCTGCACGGCGAATGCTTCGTTGGCCTCGATCAGGTCGTAGTCGTCGATCGACGTGCCGGCCTTCTTCATCAGGTGTTGCACGGCAAGCACTGGTGCGAAAAAGAGTTCCTTCGGATCACCACCACCGACAGCGTACGACGTGATACGCGCCACCGGCGCGATGCCGTGCGCCTTGGCGTAGGCGAGTGACGCCACGACAATCGCCGCGCCGCCGTCGTTGAGCCCGGGGGCGTTGCCGGCCGTGACGGTGCCGTCCTTGCGGAACACCGGCTTGAGCTTGGCCAGGGTGTCGGGCGAGGTGTCGGCGCGGGGCGATTCGTCCACCGTCACAAAGGTCGAGGCCCCGCGTCCGGCGACTTCCACCGCGACGATCTCGCGATCGAACTTGCCGGCGTGCTGGGCCGCGACGGCTTTCCGGTGCGACTCGTAGCCGAACTGGTCCTGATCGGCGCGCGAGACCTTCGCCTTGTCTGCGGTGTATTCGGCGTATTCACCCATGTGGTTGTTGCCGAACGAATCCCAGAGTCCGTCGTGAATCATGCCATCGACGACGGTCTGGTTTCCCGCCTTGACGCCGCCGCGATAGTTGTGGAGGTAGTGCGGCGCGCCCGACATCGACTCCATTCCGCCGGCCACGACGCACTGCGCGTCGCCCGCCTTGATCGACTGCGCCGCCATCATCACCGCACGAAGCCCGGAGCCGCACACCATGTTGATCGTGACTGCCGGCACGCGACTCGGCAGGCCGGCGTGAATCATCGCCTGGCGCGCCGGCGCCTGCCCGGTGCCGCCCTGCACCACGTGGCCCATGATCACATCGTCGATCGTTTCCGCATCGATTCCGGCGCGGCGGACAGCCTCACGGATTGCGATCGCGCCCAGCCGGGTGGCCGGGATTGAGGCAAGACCACCCAGATACTTCCCGATCGGGGTGCGGCAGGCGCTGAGGATGACGGCTGTTGTGGCATCGGACACGGGCGCTTCCCGGCGAAAAAGGACGCCGGAAAGCTAAGGGAGAAGGGAGAAGGGAGAAGGGAGAAGCGCAACAGGCGATCAAACGGAGTCGGGATCGATGTCCGACGGGATCTCGAAATCGGGGTTCAATTGCTGCGTCGGAGTCGCCGAATGCGGCCGCCCGCCGTCCATCTGCTGCAACTGCCACAGCTGCCGGTAGAGCGCACAGGTTGCGAGCAGTTCCGCGTGGGGCGCAAAACCTGCGATGCGACCGTCCGACAACACCAGGATTCGCGATGCGCCCCGCAGCGTCGAAAGACGGTGCGCGACGACGAACGTCGTGCGTCCCACCATCAGCCGATCGAGCGCAACTTGCACCGCGTGCTCGGCCATCGAGTCGAGTGCCGATGTCGCTTCGTCGAGCAACAGAAGCGGCGGATTCTTCAGCAGCGCCCGGGCGATGTTGATGCGTTGCGCCTGCCCTCCTGACACACCGACACCGCCGATTCCCACCAGCGTGTCGTATCCATCCGTCAACGCCTCGATTTCGTCGTGGACTCCGGCGGAGCGCGCGGCCCGCTCCACTTCGGTATCGGGGGCCTCAGGTCGGCCACACCGGATGTTTTCACGAATCGTGCTGGCAAAGAGAAACGGCTCCTGGAGCACCACGGCCAGCGCGTCGTACACGGCGGAGAGCCGGTATTCACGCAGGTCGGTGCCGTCGATCTCGATCACCCCGCCGGTGGGATCATGGAATCGGGCCATGAGGTTGAGCAGCGTCGTTTTGCCGGTTCCCGATGGGCCAGCGATGCCGATCGTCTCACCCGCCATGACGGTGAAGGAGAGTCCGTCAAGAATGGTGCGGTCGACGTAGCCGAAGCTCACGTTGCGAAAGACGATCTCACGCATTGGTGACGGCAATGCGGGTCCGTCCGGTCGGTCGGCGACACGAGGCGCGGTGGCCAGCAGTTCGGACACGCGCTCCGCCGCTGCGCCATGTTCACCAAGCGAGACGAACGCCTGGTTGATGTTGTTGAGTGGTCCGTGCAACGCGCGGATCGCCAGCATGAAGGCAAGCAGCGACGGCCATTCGAGGCGACCCGCCATCACATCAAACCCGCCGATCACGATTACCAGTACGATGCCGAGGCTCGCCAGCGACTCGAGCAGGACCTGCGCCGTCGAACGAATGCGCACCATCTCGATCAGTTCGTCGAAGTACTTGCGGCCCTTGTCGAGTGCGGCCTCGGCCTCGCGGGCCTCGCCCCCGAACACCTTGATGATCCTGATACCGCGCAGCATCTGGAGAATCGCGTCGAACAGGACGTAACCGGTTTGCCGAACCTCGCGCGAGCGGCGCAACGCGCGGCGCGCGAGCATCATCAGCGGAACCGCGGCGGTCGGCAGGACGATGAGGGCCCAGAGTGTCAGCCGAGGGCTGAGCCAGAGCGCCGCAGCGAAGAGACCGATCGCCGTGATGCCATCGAGTGCCAACCTGCCGATGGCGACAACCGTCGTACGAATGTCGGTGACATCCTGTCGCACGGCCTGGAGGATGTCGCCGTGACTCTGCCGGTCGAAGAATGACACGGACAGTCCGAGCAGGTGTCCCAGCAGCCGACGCATCATCCCCAGCTCGAGAATCTTCACCATCCGTTGCTGCGTGACCTGGTTGTCGTATAAGAGCAGGCTCGCGGCCGTGTAGCTGAACAGGAGCGCGGCGGCGACCGCATACAGGGCCTGGTCGGGCCCGAGGTACTCCGCCACGCGGCCCGATAGGCCAGTATCCGAGGCAAGAATACCACCCAGGAATTCCCGCACGAGCAGTATCGTCGCCATGCCGAGCAGCGAGCGGCCGAGCGAAGTGAGAACGAAGCGGATCACCAGCGGCCGGCGCACTTCGACGAGCGTGAGGATGTGGCGAAGGCTCGCGATCACGGAGAGCCCCTCGGCGCACTGAGCGCGGCCCGCCAGCTGGCGTATCCAGCTCGCGCCAAGGCCGTCGCCACACGGCGTCGCCCGCGAACCCACGTCGATGCGCCCTGAGGCGAGGGCGTGAGCGACATGCCAGTCTCCGACCGGACCGCCTCTTCCACCAGGCGCTCGCGAGCGGCGCGGCCGACCCCGGCGTGCAACACCAACGACTTCCAGTGCAGCATCCGCGCGACCGGATACTGCCCATCCGCGGCGAACTCGGCGGGCACTGCAACTCCAGCAAGCATTCCCGCCGTCGCGATCCAGCGCTTCAGTTGTCGGGCCGGTACGGCTGTACCGCGCTCTGCTTCCCGGATCTCACCTGCTGCGATGCGCTGCGCGAGACAGGCCCAGTCGATCGACCGCCCGGATGCGATCACGACCGCGCCGTCGAGAAAGGTGCGGAGGCGGAACCCGTCGGCCCCGTCGATGAACGCATGCGCCATTCCGTGCCACAGCAACTCTGTCGCACCTGAGATGACGAAGTCCTGGCCTTCCCATCGTATCGTGTCGAAATCGTTCGATTGACGCTGCCACGCGTCCGACGGCGTGAGCCACGGAGCGGTGGACGTATGCAACTCCACCGCGACTCCTCGCTCGCCCATCAGTGGCGAAAGGTGAAAATGCTCCGCACGGCTCAGTTTCGGATCGATGGCAGGCTGGTACCCGTGCTTCACGAGTGTGTCGAACGCCTCCCGAACCCGGGCCTCAGCAACGAGGACGTCGACATCCGACGTGGCGCGCGCATCGGCGTACGGATAGAGCCCCGCCGCGATGCGCCGCGCAGGACCCTTGATCGGTACGAACGGAATCGCCGCAGTGCGGAGGATCATTGCGACAGCCCGTGTCTCGCCGTCGACACGAAGTCCGAGCATGAGTTGTTCGTGTGCCGATTGGCGGAGCATCGCGCCGGCCGGAGAATCGAGGGGCACGCCGCGGTCGTGCAGTCGTCGATAGAGCCAGAGCGTGGCGCCCTCACGTTGCACCACGCCATCGTATCCCCGAGACGCGGACAGCGCCCGCCACATCGCGCCAGCTTCATCGGTCAGAGGACCGCCGCGGAGGCGCAGCAACGATAGCAGCTGACCCGCAGGATCCGATGTCATCGATGATGTGCCGCGACTTCGGGGAAGCGCGCGATGATGGCGAACTCGTGCTGCGACTCAGGACCGGACTCGAGGTACGGCTGACCGTCCAGCGTCAGCCACGCATGCGCTGCCAACGCGTCACCCGGATCTCGCCTGACACCAACGCACAGTTCAACGGCCCGCCCGCCGCGCCGCAGGATGTGGTAGAGCACCGCGGATCGTCTCAGGCAGGTGTGATGCCACGGCCAGGGCAGCCGTCGAAGCAGGTGATCGATCCAGGCCGCGACGCGGCGATCAGGTGGCTGCGGCCCGGAACGGGCGAGCGGCCGGCCAAGCCGTGAGGTGACACGGTCGAGCGGGAGGATCAGGATCAAGATCGGGATGACCAGCGCCGACATCCCGGCGCGAACGCGCCAGGTGAGCGTCAGGTCAGTCCGAAGTTTCACGCGTCGACAACCCTGACAACGTTCGCGTCGATGCACTGCTGCAGGAAATCAGTCGTCGTCCGGCTCGCCAACTCCGGTTCCACCTCGAACTCCTTGAGCACTGCGGCGACGAGTTCATCGAACGTGCGTGGTTCCGCGAGCGCGTTCAGGATCGTAAGGCCGGTTTCGTTGACGGTGAAGTACCGCCGTTCTCCCAGATGGAGCACGACGCCCTCACCAGCAAGTTCCGTCAACCTCAAGTCGGTATGGCGATGAAATTGCCCTTTCATTGCACCAGGTCCTGGAAGAGATTCGGGTCGAGGAAGAGGTCGGGGCCGAGGGTCGCCTCAAAGGCGCGGGACTGTGTCGCGACCCGAGCGAGCAGGTCGAGATGCTCTTGCGCGTGCACCGTTTCGAACAACACCCAGAGCGACGACTCGATCAGCCGCTTGATCGCGGCGCGAGGCCCAATCGGCGAGACCGACGTGGCGGCGCCGATCGACGGAAACAGGATGATCTCTGGCGTCACCCGCGCGATCCAATGTCCACCCAGCTCTTCGGGGCGAAACCCCGCCTTCGCACGCCGCGGGAACTCGATGCCACCGGTTGTGCCGAGCAGAGTTCGTCCGCCTTCACGCAACGCGATCGGCGACCAGAATCCTTCCACACCAACCGTCACTCCGTCGTCGGAGAGGAACGCGATATCGTCGGTACTGACCGACCACCCCTGACCCGCAAGTAGCGCGCTGGTGGTCGACTTCCCGCTGAGGGAATGGCCAACGAAGAGCCAGCCACGCCCTCGAGGATCGATCATCGCCGCGCAGTGAATGTGGTACCACCCGATCCGGCGCAGCATGAATAGCAGCGTGACGAGCAGGAAACCGCGCTCGGCCGGTTCGAGTTGCGCACTTGCCTCGCGCGTCATCCGGATCGTTGCGCGCGGTTCGGTTGCATGGACGACGGCTTCGGCCTGCGGAGCGTCCCACCGTATCCGGACCGTGCCGTCGGGCGGACCCGCCTGGATCAGCAGGTCGGCCTGCGGGAAGGCCTCTCGCGAATCCGTGTGCGGGGCCAACGTGTCGACGACTTCGACATCGAGCTGCAGCGTGCCGGGCCAGACGAGCCGTGAACCGTCGAGCCAACGGCGCAGGGCGGCTGTCAGCGCTGCATCACCGCAGGTGAGCACGTAACTCGGCTGTGGCGGTGCCGTCATCGCTGGCTTGTCCTGGGTATCGGGATTCGGACGTTCACCAGCCCTGTTCTACAATATCAGTGCCACGATGCCCTGGAGACGAAGTGCGTCGGACGCAACTCGAACCTGAGTCGGCTCACCGGCATGACCGGCCATTCCTCGGGGCGTGGAACATGGGTCATCCCGACGGTGTACCACACCACGAGATCTACCCCGTCAAGTGCGGTGTTGTCGGCTTGAAACTTCGTCAATCCTGACGTCCTCGGGTCCTGCCCGGGAAAGTCACCGGCCGGGTACCGCTCGTCAGGTACGAACGCTGTCACCCACAACGGATGCGTAGCGAACACCCCTCGCTGGCGGAGTGATGACCCTGGCGCTGCAAGCAGGTCGGGCAGTGGCCCAGGTACGAGCGTGTAGCCTGGCGCACCGCCCAACGCATCGCGCCGCTCGGCGTGCTCGATGACCCAGAAGCGGGAGCGCGCCGCTGCCCCGTCGCGACTTGCCGCCTGTTCGCTCACGAGCGTCGACGACTGCCAGGCGAATCCGGTTCCCTGCGGATTGGCAGAATCAACCGGCAGGGCAGCGACCTCGACCTCGCGAACTCGGTTGGCGCGACTGTCGACGTCGAAGTCGAGCCTGAAGGAGAAGAAATGCTGGTGATGGATCGCAGCGAGGTGTGGCGCGACTTGCACACCGAACCGCGGATCGGCCCGGTGGACACCCTTGACCTGCATCATACCGGTCAGGTCGATCTCCATGGCGATGACCCCATCGGGTGACAGCACCC
>JANMSC010000487.1:0-3237 GCA_031388885.1 Gemmatimonadales bacterium
AGCGGCCGCTGGCAAGTCCGATTCCTTCAGCAGCCCGGCCCGGATCGCGTCGTCGATGTCGTGGTTGACGTAAGCGATGAGGTCGGCCACGCGGGCGATCTGGCCTTCCAGCGTCGCCGCCCGCCCGCCCGGATCGGCGCCCACCGGAGCCCCGCGCTTGCCCTTCGAGTGCTTCGCGATGCCGTCGCGCACTTCCCAGGTCAGGTTCAAGCCACGCCGGTCGTTTTCGAGCACATCCACGACCCGCAGGCTCTGCTCGTAGTGGTTGAAGCCGCCCGGCACCAGGTCGTTCAGCACGCGCTCGCCGGCGTGGCCAAACGGGGTGTGCCCGAGGTCGTGCCCGAGCGCAATGGCCTCGGTCAGCTCTTCGTGCAAGTGCAGCACCTTGGCGATGCTGCGCGCGATCTGCGAGACCTCGAGCGTGTGGGTCAGCCGCGTGCGGTAGTGATCCCCGGTCGGCGCGAAGAAGACCTGCGTCTTGTGCTTGAGACGGCGGAACGCTTTGCTGTGCACGATGCGATCGCGATCGCGCTGGAAGGCGGGCCGAATGTCGTCTTCGGCCTCGGGCCGTTGGCGCCCACGCGAGTCGGCCGACTTGGCCGCTTGCGGTGCGAGGATCTCGCGTTCGCGCTGCTCGAGTTGCGTTCGGATTAAAGACATACACCCTTGAGAAAGCTGGTGCCGTGCGGCAGCGGGCCCACGCGAAAGATCTCGGCCACGGTCTGCCCGAGATCCGCGAAGGTGTCGCGGGTGCCGAGATCGGCCCGTGTGGGACGTCGCCCGCAGGCGGCGAGAACGGGCACGTACTCACGTGAATGATCGGTGCTCGGCGTCGTCGGGTCGTTGCCGTGATCGGCCGTGATGACGAGCACGTCGTCGTCTTGCAGCAACGACATGATCTCCGGCAATCGACGGTCGAACCGCTCGAGGTTGTCGGCGTACCCGCGTACCTGGTTTCGGTGGCCGTACTGCGTGTCGAAGTCCACGAGGTTGGCGAAGATGAATCCCTCGGGCTCCTCGCGCATCGCCGCCACGACCGCATCCACGCCCGCGTCATCTGACGGCGTGGGTAGCTTTCGCGTGATGCCGCGACCGGCAAACAGATCGGCGATCTTTCCGATCGCGATGACGGGCACGCCCGCGTCCGACAAAAGGTCCAGCAGGGTCGGCTGCGGAGACGGCATCGCGTAGTCGTGCCGGTTCGGCGTCCGCGAATACGCGCCAGACGGCCCGACGAACGGTCGTGCGATCACGCGCCCGACGCCGAGGCCGTCGACGACGAGCCGGTACGCGGCCTCGCACATCCGGTAGAGCTCGGGTACGGGCACGACCTCTTCGTGCGCGGCGATCTGAAACACGCTGTCGGCCGAGGTGTAGACGATCGGCTTGCCCGAGGCGACGTGCGCGTCGCCAAGCCGCTCGATGATCTCGGTGCCAGAAGCGACCTCGTTGCCGAGCGTGCCCCGGCCGATCTCCCGCTCGAAGCGGTCGATGACCTCCCGCGGGAAGCCGTGAGGAAACGTCGGGAAGGGCCGGTCGAGCACCACGCCTGCAATCTCCCAGTGCCCGGTGACGGAATCCTTGCCTGGCGAGGCCTCCGCCATCCGGCCAAATGACGCCAGCGGGGTCGGCGTCGGCGGCACGCCGCGCAGGGGGCGGATATTGCCAAGGCCCAGCGACTGCAGCGTAGGAACGGCAAGATCGACCCGCTGACAGATGTTGCCCAGCGTGTCGCTGCCCTGGTCGCCGTACTCGGCCGCGTCAGGCAGCTCGCCGATGCCGACGCTGTCGAGGACGACGAGGATGACGCGGTCGATGTGACTCACGTGACGGGCGTTCCCGTGGCGCTAGCCGTGCGAGAAGTCGTTGGCAACCGGCCGCGGCATTCCGATCGAGGCAATCGCGTGCTTGAACACCATGTGATCGGCGCCCTCGATCTCGACAATGACTGCGAAGCGGTCGAAATTCTTGATGCGCCCTTCGAGCTTCTCGCCCGTCATCAACTGGATCGACACGGCCAGCCGCTCGCGGCGTGCGGAGTTGAGGAACACGTCCTGAATGTTGGGCTGGGCAGCGCTGACCGTGGGGCTGACCTTGGGTTCGGGCGGTTGCGGCATCAGGGGCGATTCCGATTGGGTCCGGCGAGGATCTCGGCGACGCGTGCGATCACATCTGGCGACTCGCCGGGTCCGTCGAACCACCTAAGGTTAGGCTCTTTGCGGAACCAGATCAACTGGCGTCGCGCGTATTGGCGGTTCTCCTGAACGATGAGCGCCTTGGTGGCGGTGAGGTCGCGCACGCCGTGCAGCAGCTCGAGGGCCTGGCGATACACGAGACCGCCAAAGGGCCGCGCGCTCTCGGGCACACCGCGCTCCAGCAAGCCGCCCACCTCGTCCATGAGGCCGCGCGCAAACTGCTGATCCACTCGCCTGGTGACGCGCTCCGAGGTCAGCGCCGCCGGCAGCCGCACGCCGATCGGGACGACCGCGCAGAAATCCAGCGGCGTCCTGGTCTCGGCAAAGTGCGCGGTCAGCGGCCGGCCCGTGAGGACGTAGACCTCGAGCGCGCGGACGAGGCGGAGACGGTCACGGGGCTGGATGCGAACGGACGATTCCGGATCCACGCGTCGTACCATCCGCCATAAGTGCTCCACGCCATGGCGGTCCGCGATGGCCCCGAGCCGTGTTCGCAGAACCGCATCCTTGCCAGGACCTGGAAACAGCCCGCGCGTCAGCGCCCGATAGTAGAGTCCGGTCCCGCCAACGAGGATGGGCACCCGCCCGCGCGTCAGGATGTCGCGAATCGCTGTCGTCGCATCGCGGGCGTACTCGGCGGCGCTGTACTCGGAGGTGGGCTCGACGGTGTCGATGAGATGGTGAGGGATGCCTCGCTGCTCTGATACCGGCACCTTGTCGGTGCCGATGTCGAAACCGCGGTACACGGCCGTCGAATCGCAACTGACGATCTCGCCGCCAAAAAGTTCCGCGAGCGCCAGGCCGAGCGCGCTCTTGCCCGACGCCGTCGGGCCGAGCACGGCGAGCGCTCGTGGTCGATCGAGGTGGCTGTCGGTCATCGGGTAAATCGTAACGTCACTCTGCGGCGGCTGGAACCATCCGCAGATGCCGCAGATTCAGGGGATTACTGCGCCTCGCGAGCCGACCGGGGCGCGGCTAAGCCGCGGGAGCAAGGCATGTGGCAGGCGCAGGGATGAGAGCCGTCATAAAACCAGTGGCTCTC
>JANMSC010000030.1:0-5673 GCA_031388885.1 Gemmatimonadales bacterium
AGCGCCAGCCGGACGACTGCGTCGTGCCGCCGGGCGAGACCCCATGCCAGCGCAATCGCGACGAGTGGGATTCCAACCACAGCAACATGATTGGTGAGGAGGTGGAGGTAGGCGTCGTTCATCGTGACCCCTCGGCAAAAGCGGCCCGCAAATGCTTCGCAGCATGCGACGCCGAGACGGCTTCAATCAATGGCGTCGCATCAAACCGCACCGGATCGGTGCACGGCAACCCCGTCTCGCGCGTGGCCGCTTCGCACGCCTGCCACGCCACCTCGGCGTCGAGATCGCAGGTGTTCATCGCAATCCCGATCACCTTTGTCGGATGCACCGCACGGCCGATCGACTCGTACATCCTCACGTACTCCGAGAGCGGCGGGATCCGGAGCCAGGACGCCTCGCGATAGTCGCCGATGTATTCGCGGCTCGCCTGATGACAGAGAATCATCGCGTCCGGACACGAACCATGGAGCAAGCCGAGCGTCACGCCGCTGTACCCGGGATGATTGATGCTGCCCTGCCCCTCGACCAGCACCACGTCGGCATCCTTCGCACCCTGCACCGTGATTCGTTCGGCGGCGCCAGCAATGAAGTCGGCCACGACGGCGTCGACCGCGATGCCCCATCCTTCGATCATGATCCCGGTCTGGCCCGTGGCGACGAAGTGGGTCTTGAGGCCTCGCGCATTCAGCTGTTTCACCAGCTGCAGTTGCGCCGTCATCTTGCCGACGTTGCAGTCAGTACCCACCGTGAGCACGACCAGCGCGTCGACGTCCTTGGCGAGGCCTGACGCCACCGGAAGATCCTCCGGCGGCTTGCGCACGTCGCTGATCGTGCGACCGTGGGTGCGGGCGGCCTCGGCGAGCATCGGGTCGTCCCCGATGCGGGTGTGCAAGCCGCTGACGATGTCGCAGCCCGACTCCAGCGCCTCGCGAAGCCACTCGCGCCACTCCGCCGGCAGTCGACCACCTTGCGGCGCGATCCCGATCAAGACCGAGTTCGCACCAAGCGCGAGACCCTCCTTCATGCTCGCGACGACGGGCGTCGAACCGCCGAAGCCGAGCACATCCTGCACTGTCTTGCCAGCCAGCTGACGGTCGAGCACAGCGACCACCCGGTCGGGCTGGTACCGGATGATCGAGTTCGCAGTTTTCGACGTCATCGGGCCAAAGTCGCCATCGGCCAAAATCAAGTGGCGCGGTGCGTTCACGCGGGCCTGGACTCCTCGCTTGCGTTCGTGCCACCCTGACCGATCTGCTTCGGCATCTCGGTCGTCCCGGCCTTGAGCGCACCCATCTTCGCCTTGAGCTCGAGGAGTTGCTGGTCGGAACTGCCGTGATATTCGAGTTGCTCGAACTCCTTCATCAGCTTGTCGCCCGTGAACTCCTGCTGGAGTTCGGCTGCCGCGAGCGCCTTGCGCTCGTTGTTCTCGATCTTCTCCTGCATCCGCTCAAACGACTCGAAGGCGCTCTTGTCACCCATCCCGGAGAGCGTGTCCTGGATCCGCTGGGTTGCCTCGGCGCGGCGAGCGCGCGCCACAAGGATGTTCTTCTTGCGTTTCGCCTCTTCGATCTTGTCGTTCAGCTGGCGCAGCGACTGCTTCAGGGCCTCCGTTTCACTCTTGCTCTTGACCCATGTCTCGTGCAGCTGCACCGCGCCCTGAAGCGCCTCGTTGTAGCGCATCAGCGCCTGCTTGGCGAGATCGTCGCGGCCTTCCTGCACCGCGAGCATCGCACGACGCTCCCAGTCTTCTGCCTGCTTCTTCATCGCGATGGCGTCGGCTTCGAGTTTCTTCTCATCGGCAATCGCCTGCGCGACCTGCTGGCGCGCCTTGTCGAGCTGGGTGCGCATGTCGAGGATCAGCTGGGTCAGCATCTTTTCGGGATTTTCGGCCCGGGAGATGAGGTCGTTCAGGTTCGACCGCAGCATCGTGGCGAATCGTTCGAACATTCCCATCGTGGTCACCTCTCCCGGTACGGCGCGAGCGCGCTCAAGTGGGACGCGAGGGCGAGGGCAAGCGAATCGACGCTTGCCTCGAACTCGGTAAAGTCGAGATCGGCCAGCAGGAGGGCGTCGGTCAACACCACGACATCTCCCTCGATGCCGTACGAGCCGTGCACGAGCTCGCGGGCGTTGTATTCCAGGAGCTGCCGGCAGAGTGCGGCGGAGCGCGTCGCGTCCGCTGGCAACGGCATCACACGCACCCGCATCACCAACACCGGCGGGGCGTAGTGGACGATCAGCTCGGCTTCCTCAGTCGTCCGGACGAGCCACATGTCCTCGGCGACGGGCTCGACCGCGAGGTCGAGCCGATCGAGGAAGGCACGCACGTCCTCACGCGTGGTCATCAGCAACTCCTCCAGTCCGGGGCGTCCGGACATCCAGCGGGAAACGTAGTGCAGGCCCAAAAGCCCGCCAACCGCGCGTCAGCCACGCGCATCATCCTGCGTCGGGCGCGCCAGCAGGCGCTCGGTGAAATCAGTGCGCTCCTCGAGTTCTGTCACGCGGGCCCGCAATTCGTCCAACTCCGCATACACTTCCTGCGGCACGTCGATCACCGCCGATTCATCAAGCCGCTGGCCGGTAATGCGCGCAGCAATGGCCTTGCCGAGCGGGCCTCGCAAGGCGAACGTCGCACCAAGCGTGACCGCCATCCAGATCGGGATCGACGCCGGGCCGAGGGACTCGGTCACCCCCGCGAGTGTGCCGAAGCCCGCGAGGCCGATCGCTCCAAGCGCGACGAAGAACCAGCCGTTGTTACTGTGCTGCGCCATGCGAACCTCCCGACGTCCCGTCCCGCCGCGGCTCCTTGAGCAGCATGCGTTCGGCGAAGTCGATCCGGCCTTCGAGTTCCATCACGCGCGATTGCTCGAGCGAAAGTTCCAGGAGACGCGCCTCGAGATCCTCGACGCGCATAGCAAGCTGGTCATCGCCGCGCGACGTGTCATCATCGAACATCCGCCCGATCGCCTTGCCAACCGGCCCGAACATCATCGATGCGAACATTCCGCCACCAATCAGCAGGGTAAACACCGGCATCGGGTTGCCCAAATGCCGACTTTCTACCATCACAAAGGCGAGAAAGAAGAGACCCATCGCCGTCAGGCCGAGCGTCAGGAAGAGGCCCATCGACCGGCGGCTCATGATTCCAGATCACCGTGGAGCTTCGCGGCCTCGCCACGCTGCGTCAGCAATCGCTCGGCGAAATCAACGCGCTCTTCCAGCTCTGCCAGCCGAATGAACTGGTTGTCCACCTCTCCCGACGTCAGCGCGCGGTCTTCAACGGCGGCGAGCCGCGATTCAAGCACCACGACACGGGGATCATCGGCCGCAGTCTTGCCCTCGATACGCGTCGCGAATGCCTTGATCATCGGCGTCATCGCCGCCCAGAAGGCGACTTGGCCGATCCCGATGGCAATCCAGAACGCGAAGTCGCCTGCACCGTCTCCCATCAGCTGGTTCCCTGGCGCGGTGGCAGCGCCGCGCTATCACGTTGAATCAGCATCCGCTCGGCGAAATCGACCCGCTCCTGCAGCTCTGTCACGTCTTTTCGCAGGCGGTCCAGCTCCTCATAGATCGCGGGATCCGGATCACCGCCGCCCAACGGTCGTGGCCCGTGCCGAAGTCGGTCGGCAAAGGCCCGCCCGACCGGCGACACAGCGAGGAGAAAGAGCGACCCGCCGCCGAAGATGAAGATCACCGCAAGGACGTTCTGCACGAATCCGGCTCCGGCGGAAAATGGGACCAGAAGAGCCTACGCCGCGCCCGCCACGAATGTTTCACTAGGAAACGATACTGACTAGGCGCGGGGCTTGAGCTGCACAAGACGCTCGCGCGCGAGCTTACGGCCGGTCGGCGTCGCGGCGAGGCCCCCCCCCGCCGTCTCACGGTACCGGACGTCCATTTCTCGCCCGATCTTGCCCATGGTGTCGACCACTTCGTCGACCGGGATCGGAAAGCCCACACCCGCGAGGGCCATCTCGATGCCCGCGAGCGCCATCGCCGCACCAGTCGCGTTCCGATACACACACGGCACCTCGACGAGCCCGCCGAGGGGGTCGCAGACCAGCCCGAGGGTGCCCTGCATCGTGAGTGCGACGGCGTGAGCGGCTTGGCGTGGCGTCCCGCCGAGCATCTCGACACCGGCGGCCGCCGCCATGCCGGCAGCGGCACCCGTCTCTGCCTGACAGCCCCCCTCCGCACCTGACAGCGACGCCCTGACAGCGACGACGGCCCCCACAAGGCCAGCCGTCGCGAGCGCACGCACCAGTGCCGCATCGTCGATGTTGTGTCGTCCCGCAATCCCGAGAATCACGCCCGGCAGCACCCCGGCCCCACCCGCGGTGGGCGCGGCGACAATCACGCCCATCGCTGCGTTGACCTCCTGCACCGCGAGCGCTGCTGCCAGCGCATCAGCAAAGACCGTCCCGGCGAGCGGGCCCGTCCCGCGTGCGACGCGAGCGGCATCACCACCGACCAGGCCTGAGACCGAATAGAGGTCGCCCTTGAGGCCACGCTCAACCGCGCCACGCATGACGTTGAGTGCGCGCTGCAGCCCGGCCTCGACCTGTTCGCGGGTTCGGAGTCCCGCAGCAGCCTCGGTTTCGAGCGCGAGCTCGCCGAGCGATATACCCGCCTTCTCGGCAGCTTCGACGGCTTCCTGCAAGGAGTCGTACATCAGGCTACCCGGTCCACGACCCGTAGCGTCCGGACGGCGGCGATCGCGCGGATGCGCGCCAGCGCTTCGTCGCTCGGCGGCGAGTCAAGTTCATAGACATGTATGGCGTCGCCGCCCTTCTGGCGACGCGAGACGCGCATCGTGGCGAGGTTCACGTGTTTTTCGGAGAGGGCCGTCGCGACCGACGCCACGATCCCCGGTTCGTCGTGCGCCACCACCACAAGTGTGGTGTACGATCCGGTGATGTCCACCGGAAAGTTGTCGATCGATGTCACGACGATCCGGCCCGCCCCGATCGACGACCCGACCATCGTGGCGGTGCGATCGCCACGCTTCACCGTGATGCGGGTGGTATTCGGATGGTGCTCGCCCCGGAGCTTGGTGTTCTCGAACGTGATCGCCATGCCAGCCGCCGCCGCGGCCTCAAGTGCTTCACGAATCCGTTCATCGTCTGGCGCGTAGCCGAGCAGACCTGCCGCGATCGCGCGATCAGTGCCATGGCCCGTGCCAGTGCGCGCGAACGAACCGTGCAGTTCCACCCGGGCGTGCTCGGGCGTCTCACCGAGCAGCGCGCGCGCGATCAAGCCGAGGCGACACGCACCGGCCGTGTGCGACGAGGACGGGCCCACCATCACCGGCCCGATGATGTCGAGGAGGGAAACCATCAGGACACCAGTTCGGCAGAAACGATCGCGGCAAACGACACTCCGATCTCGGTGTCATCGTCGCCCTGCGGTTGCAGGAACACCTCGTGCGCCGTGATGTGGGTATCGACGCTCGACGGTACCCCGGTGATCTCGCTGCCGTCGCGCAGGACGAGCCGGACGGTCAGCAGGTTGCCGTTGGCATAACCCAGAACCTCGAGAACGGCGTCGGTCGTCATGCGGACCTCCGGGTGACTTCTCGCTTCTCGCTTCTCGCCATCAATCTACCTCATCCGAC
Organism: Gemmatimonadales bacterium; assembly: GCA_031388885.1. Classification (GTDB taxonomy): domain Bacteria; phylum Gemmatimonadota; class Gemmatimonadetes; order Gemmatimonadales; family GWC2-71-9; genus Palsa-1233. The sequence continues at coordinate 5,618 of JANMSC010000030.1, forward strand.
CATCCGCTTGAGGAACCTGCCGGTGTGGCTCGCCGCAACGCGCGCGACCTGCTCTG
>JANMSC010000034.1:0-9823 GCA_031388885.1 Gemmatimonadales bacterium
CGACACGCTGCCTGCCCCGGTGGCGAGCCGCCCGATGACTCGGGCTGATTCACTGGCGATCGCCACCGCGCTGCGCGATGAATTGCAGCAGATCGACCCAGCCGCCGCGCAACGGACACCAAGGCCAGCTCCGGGCGCCCACATCGTGGATCTCAAGGCCACGTTGGCGCAGACCGATTCGCTGATTCGGCTGCGACTCGCCGAGGTGACCAGGGTCCTGCCCGAAGCGGCCGCAGGTGCGGTGTCGCGGGGGGTCAGCGGTGCGCTCGCCATGGCACCGGTAGCAGGGCCGCGCCGTGTGATGATCGTCGGCCGCCCCGATCGCGATGCTGCCCCGCAGCAGGCGGATTTGACCAGTGCCGCTGCTCGCGACCTTGCGCGGCGGTTGCGCGCTGGCGGGTGGGACGTGCTGACGACGGAGACGATGGGGCGCCGCGATGCACAGGACGTCGCCGCACGAGGTGCCGAAGCGATCGTCACGGTGACGCTGGCACAGACCACGCCCGACTCTGCGATGCTCCGGATTCAAGTGCGCAACACGACACCGGGATCGGCGTTTAACTTTCGTTCGATTTCGAGCGGCAACGTGGCGAATTCCGGTTCACTCGAACCGTTCGCAAAGACCCTCGACGAGGCAATGGCGGTGATGAGCGACCTGCAGAAGACGCCGCGGGGGCAGGTGTGGACGCAGGGGATCGGCAACGTGCGGGACCTGGAGCGCTACCGATTTGATGCGCAGCAAATGCGTGCGTTGGATTCGATGCGGAGGCCGTAACGATGATCGATGATCGATCGTCGATCATCGCTATAACGTCATCAACCCCACTCGGCCGCCAAATCCGTCGTCCACCGCGGGCATCCCGGCTGGTGCGAGCCATGGCCCGTCGTCGAGCCGCAGGTTGACCCGATAGAGTCCGGGGGCGGCATCGACCCACGCTTCCCAACGTCCATCTGCGAGGCGAGTGAGCGCCACTGGCGACCAGCCGGTGATGTCTCCGGTGAGTGACGCGGCGCGCACCGAGGTGGGCAGCGTGAAGCGCACTCGCACCCGGCCGGTGACCTCGCGCGACACTTCCAGCGGTGGTGCATCGACGATCACGGGGTGCTTGCGGATCACCGGGCGGCGCGGCACGTCAACGCGCAGTCCGAACGTGGTGTAACGACCACCGCGCAGGCCGAGGAGCACATCGGAGGGCGTGCGACCAAAGTCGGCGGTGAGGTGGACCGCTGGCGTGAGGCGGAACGATGCCATGCCCTGCCACCAATCCTGGGCTGTGATGCCGGTGCCACGTCGCACCCCGACCGACGCGCCGAACGCGAACAGGCCCGCGCGCCAGATCATCCCGACGGACGCGTCTTCGATGTCACGCACTCGGCGGTGATACAGCGTGTCGCTTCGTGGATCACGCGGATCGAAGAAGACGCCACTGCGCACGACACTGTCGCGCACCGACGTGGCTTCCCAGCCCGCGCGCAACTCGAACGGCCCCATCGTCATCGTGGCGCCGACATCGCGATGACCCCAGCCCGCGCGTTGATCGCCGATGCGCGCCATCCCCTCTTGCCAACGGCCTTCGACGGTGAGTCGGCCCATCTCGCGCACCAGGCGCAGTTCCATTCCGCCGAGGCGGGTCCAGCGTTCGCCCACCCCGCGCGCAGCACGTGCCGTCGGGCCCACTTCGATCCGGCCGAGGGTGGACAGCAACGCGATGCGCAGGTCGCCGGAAAACTGTCCAGTGCGGCCGACGCCGAAGTGTTCAGTCGTCATACCCGAGAAGTCGATTCGCACGCCGCCGTACTCTTCGGCAAAGCGTCCGCCGAGCGAGGTGTAGGCGCCGCCGGGGAGTTGATCGAGTTGTGCTTCGCCGCTGCCGGTCTCGAGGATCGCCTGCGCGTTGGCTGACGACGCCGACGCGAGGAGAAGCGCGAGTCCGAGCGGCGCTGCCTTCACGGATTCACTGGAATGGTTGGCGACGACGCGCGAGTGCGCGCTGGCCCGTTGTCGATGTCACGCGGCTTGAGCCGGACGAAGTCGGCATCGACCGCGCGGCGACGGGCGAGGGCAGCGACGTGGGTCCAGGCACGCTCGGGCTCGGCCCCGCGGGCGACGAGGTCGAGATACGCTCCGAGGGGTGCGGTCACTGACAGACTGCCACGGAGCCGGTGGAGTTCGGCGAGCCTCGTTTCGGGCACACCGGCCTGCAGGGCCGCGGCGGCGGTGGTCAATTCGACGGTCGTCGCCGACCCGCCGAGGGTGACCTTGGCCGTACGCAGGGCGCCGCGCAGGCGTCCGAGCGCGTCGAGAATCCGCTCGACTGCGACGTTCTTCGCACCGCCCTCGAGGGCCCGGAGGACGAGGGGTTCGGTCGGGAGTCCTTCCTGTCCGGCCGCTTCGATCAGCGAGGCCATTCGGCCTGCAACCGGCTGCGAGAAACGCGAGCTGAGGCGCGAGTCCTGTGCGGACGCGGTGTCGGTTGCGAACGGGAGGGAGCCCAGTGTCAGGGCAACCAGCAGACGGACCATCGAGCGCTCCGCGAGAATCATTCGTCCGCCACGGTCAAGATTGACGTTGGGCGGCCGAAATCGTCGAGAACCGGGGCGGCTTGGGCGTCGGCCCGCCATTCCGCGTTGTCCACGACGTAGGCGAAACGATAACGTCCCGGCGGCAATTTCACCGTCACCTGCCACTCCCCGTCCGAGCGGGGCTCGAGCTTGACCCGGTCGGTCCGCCAGTCGGTGAAATCGCCGACCAGGGCGACTGACTCGACCGCAGGGGCCCGGAGGGCAAAGGTCACCTGTCGGCCGTCGGTCGAGGGCCGCAGGACAAGGATCGCCGCCGCCGCGGTAGCGACCACCAGACCGCCGGCCCGCAGGGCGTGGCTGCGACGCCCGTCGCGCTGGCCACGCGCCGCGACCCGTGCCTCGAGCCCGTCGGCGATCGGGACAGGGGCGCGAATCGCACTGACCGCGCGCAGCAGGGTGTCGTGATTCAATTCATCGTCCATTACCGTATCTCCCCGAGGCGCGCCCGCAACTGCTCGCAGGCCCGTGCCACGCGCATCTTGAGTGCCGAGACCCCGACTCCGGTGATCACGGCCATCTCCTGGTATTCCAGGCCTTCGACGTGTTTCAGCAGAAACGCTTCGCGCAGGGGCGGCGAGAGCGCCGCGATCCCGAGTGCGAGTTCCTCCCGCAACGCCATCGCATCATCATCAGGATCGGTCGAGACCGTGCTCATGGCGCGGTCGGCCGCGACCCCCGAAACAAAAGGCCACCAGCGGCGGCGGCGCGACCGGCAGCGATTCACGGTGATCCTGAACAGCCATCCCTCGAGGCGCGTTGGCCGCGTTCCGCGCCGGATCGCCCGATCGGCGCGGAGGAAGACTTCCTGGAGCACCTCGTCGGCTTCATCGGCCGACCTCAGGAAGTGGGTGGCGAACCGCATCAGCGACGGCCCGAATCGCTTCATCAACTCGCCGAGGGCGGGCGGGTCGCCGGCCCCGATGCGCTCGACGAGCTCCTCGTCGGGCAACGTCACGATTCAAGAACCTTCAAGCAAGCAGGCGGGTCACATCGCATCGAGGAGCTCTGCCGCGTGAAAGGGAGGGATTGGCGAAGCATAATGTGACCGGCAATGGGGGACGGGGAGTCTTGATGGACAATGATCGATGATCGATGGGCGATGGGCGCACCACGATGATCGCCAGTCGATAGGACCAACGCGTACGACGTGCCAGCTGCAGCAACTCATTCACTTCTCGTCGGAGTTCCACATGCCCCGGTTTGCCGCCGTCCTCTCGCTCACGCTTGCGCTTGGTGCGTGCATGGACGAGCCCATCGGGCCGCAGCAAGGCACCGGTGACGCGCAGCTCGCGGTGCTCAACGCCCTCGCCCTTGGCGACCAGGCTCAACTGCGACTCGACGGCGTGGTGATGCACATGCCGCCGTCGGGGACCACAACCAGAGCGGCAATTCCGTCGGGATTCCATCGCCTTGAAGTGCGCACGTTCACGGGCGACTTGCTGGCGAGTGCCGACTTTGCCGCGCCGGCCGGTGGGCGTCGCAGTGCGGTACTGAGCGGGGCGACAGCCAGGAATGTGTCGCTGTTGGTGGTGACCGACACCGCGTCACTGCCGCCCGCCGGCGCAGCGAAGGTGCGCCTGGTTCACACCGTGCCCAAGGCGCCGATCTTCGACACCTACCTCTTCCGCGTGGGACAATCCGCGAATAGCGGCGCGAGATTCGTTTCACCATTCATGTTCGGCGTCGGGGCGAACCCGCAATTCCCCGGCTACGCGGTGCGATCACCAGGCGATTACACGGTGCAGCTCACGCTGCCCGGCACCGGTCAGGTCGTGGTGCAGAAGGGCCCGATCACGCTCGGTGCCGGGCAGGTGTTCAGCGTGGTGCTGGCCGAGAATGCGGCCGCGGAACTCGAGTTGAGGGTGGTGCGGGAGCGGTGATCACCATCCCAACACGATTGCGAAGATCAACGGCACCACGATGCTGGCATCACTCTCGATGATGAACTTCGGTGTCTCGGCGCGGAGCTTCCCCCAGGTGATCTTCTCGTTGGGCACAGCGCCCGAGTACGAACCGTACGACGTGGTCGAGTCAGAGATCTGGCAGAAATACGACCAGACCGGGATGTCGTCACGCTGCAGGTCCTGGTGCAGCATCGGGACGACGCAAATCGGGAAGTCGCCCGCAATGCCGCCGCCGATCTGGAAGAACCCGATGCCCTGACCGCTCGCATTGGCCGTGTACCAGTCGGCCAGCACCATCATGTACTCGATGCCGGTGCGCACCGTGTGCACGTTCTTCACGCCGCCTGAGATGCAGTGCCCGGCGAACATGTTGCCCAGGGTTGAATCTTCCCAACCCGGCACGATGATCGGCAGATTCGCGTCGCACGCCGCGACCATCCACGAATTCATCGGATCGATCTGATAGTACTGCTTGAGCTTGCCACTGCGAATGACGCGATAGAAGAACTCGTGCGGGAAGTAGCGCTCACCGGCCTTGTCGGCCGCCACCCATTCGTCGAGCACCGCCGTCTCCAGCCGACGCATCGCTTCCATTTCGGGAATGCACGTGTCGGTGACCCTGTTCATGTGGCGGGCGAGGAGCGCTTCCTCGTCGGCTGGCGTCAGGTCGCGGTAATGCGGAACGCGCTCATAGTAATCGTGCGCGACGAGGTTGAAGATGTCCTCTTCGAGATTCGCTCCGGTGCACGTGATCGATGCCACCTTGCCTTGCCGGATCATCTCGGCGAGTGAGAGGCCGAGCTCGGCGGTGCTCATCGCACCGGCGAGGGTGACCATCATCTTGCCGCCTTCGTCGAGGTGACGGCGGTATCCCTGCGCCGCATCGATCAAGGCCGCCGCGTTGAAGTGGCGGTAGTGATGGGTGAGGAAGTCGGTTATGGGCTGGGGCACGGTTCGGTCTCCGGTGCGTGTACCCTGTGCGGCTATCGGTCAGTACTGGGTGACGGGCTCTCGACTACGGTGCCTTCGGCACGTTCGCTCGGGATGACAGGTCCGCCAAGTTATCCCGTGGTCCGAACCCCCGCCATTACGTTCCGCCATGCCGCTTGTTGATCCGCTGTCGTGCTGGGCAATGACCGCGCCGGGCCTCGAAGGCCTGCTCGCGGCCGAACTCGCCGTGCTCGGAATCGTGCCGGGTGACAGTGAGCCGGGCGGCGTGGCATTCGCCGCCTCATTGATGCAGCTCGCGGACGCGCTCCTGCGGGTCCGAACCGCCAATCGGATCACGGTCCGACTCGGCACGTTTGCCGCTCGATCATTCGGCGAGCTGGAGCGCCATGCTGCGCGGCTTCCGTGGGCCGATATCATCCCGCCGGGCACCGCAGTGCACTTCAGGATCACGTCGAAGAAGTCACGCCTGTATCACCAGGATGCCATCGCAGAGCGGCTCGAGCGCGTGGCGCTTGCGGCTGTCACGGGAACCAGGGCGGTCCGCGCGCCTTCGGCCGCGGAGGTGATGGAGGACGACGTGACGGTGGTGCCGGCCATCCAGCGGATCATCGTGCGGGCGCATCGCGACGAGTTCACCCTGTCGGCCGACGCCGCGGGTGCGCTGTTGCATTTTCGCGGCTGGCGGCAGGCCGTCGCCAAGGCGCCGCTGCGCGAAACACTTGCCGCTGGCCTGCTGCACGCGAGCGGCTGGCATGGAGGCGCAGCTGGGCCGACGTTGCCGATGCTCGATCCGTTCTGCGGGTCGGGCACGATCGCGATCGAAGCGGCGCTCATCGCGCGGCGTATGGCACCGGGGCGGGGTAGGCGGTTTGCCGCCGAGGCGTGGCCAGGCTTCGATCAGTCGGTATTTGGTGTGGTGCGCGAGCGCGCAGCTGCGGAGGAACTCCCGACGGCGTCGATACAGATCGGGGGATGCGACCGCGATGCCGGTGCCATCGCCGCCGCGACCGCGAACGCCGAACGCGCTGGGGTGGCCAATGATGTGCGGTTCACTCGGGCCACGATCTCGCAGCTTCCGCCAGACGATGGCGAAGGGATGATCGTGACCAACCCGCCGTACGGAACGCGGATCGGCGAACGGACTGCGCTGCGTGATCTCTACGCAACTCTCGGTCGGGTCATGGCCGAGCAGCGGCCCAGGTGGCAACTGGTGATGCTGAGCGCCGATCACATGCTCGACGTGGCTGTCGGGTTGCCGTTGCAGGACATCCTGCGAACGACCAACGGTGGGATACCGGTTCGGGTTGTCGCCATCCGGTCATGACTGCGATCAGTGGGCCGCTTGCTTGCCGGTCACCACCAACACCACGGCCGGCACGAGCAGCATCGTCGCCAACACGATTCGCGGACTGATCACTTCTCCTGCGAACACGGCGCCCAGGGCGAGCGCAATGATCGGGTTGACGTAGGTGTAACTCGACACAGCGGTCGCGTCGACATGCTCCAGGAGCCACTGATACGCGGTGTAGGCGATCATCGATCCGACGACCGACAGGTACGCCCACGCAACAACTGACCTGGTTGACACCGCGGCCGCATCGAACGACTGCCATTCTCCCAGCATCAATCCCGCGATCACCGCGAGCACGCCGCCGGCGAACATCTGGGCACCGCTCGCGGTAATGAGGTCGCTGGCGTGCGGCCAGTCGCGCCCCCACGTTGAGCCGAATGCCCACGCAAGCATGGCGAAGCCGAGCACGGCGAGCCGCATTGTTTCACCAGACGCCTCGAAGGTCGAACTGCCGAGGAGCACGATACCGATGGTGCCGAGCGCGAGACCCGCGGCGCGTCGCGCACCGAGTGCGGTGCGAGTGCGTTGCCGATTGAAGAGTGCGATGAGCAGCGGGGTGCCGGCCGCGAACACGGCGACCGTGCCCGACGCGATCCGCTGCTCGACCCAGACGATCGGGGCGTTGCTGAACGTGACAAGGCACGCGCCAATTCCGGCGGCACCAATCCACTCACGTGCCGTTGGCCAGGTGCTGCCGCGACCACCGGCCCAGAGCAACAGCACGCTCCCCGCCAGGACGAATCGCGTCCCGGCGAGGAGAAAGGGTGGCAGGGTTTCGACAGCAATGCGGATCGCGAGGTAAGTCGATCCCCAGACCAGGTACAGGATCGCGAAGCAGAGGAGCGCGGTCGCGCGGACCTGCTGCATCTACGGCATGACACCCGGCGGCGGTGGCAACGTCCTGCGGGCGAGACACGGCTCGTCCGAATACACCGGCGGGAGCTGCCACTGCGTGCCGTCCCAACGGATCATGCCGCTCGACGTTACGACTTCTTCGATGCCATCGCCGTCGGCGTCCACGGTACCATAGAGATCGACGTTGCCGGGGGCCTTGGCGACCGGGACGCCCCACGCATCGATGATCCAGGTTCCAGTGGTATTGGTGCCCTTGAAGTACGGGTAGTCATCGCGCAACCAGAACGAGACGACGGCGTAGTTGCGGCCACCCGGACCACGCACGCCGAACATCTTCTTCTGCGACCAGCCGCCGTCCTGTGTCGCCTGGTAGAAATCCGAACGGAGGTAGGCTTCTGCGCGCTCGGTCTTGGGCGCGACCACGGCGCGATAGCGCTGGTACGCGCTGTCGGCGTGCGCCATGAAGAACTGGAGGCCCCCGCTGCGAGCGAGGGGTGGCGCGGGGTTGCGCGCTGGCATCGGCAAGCGGCCAGCGACGACCACGGCGAAGGACGACGTTGCCGGCGCGTCGAGCTCGAACATCCAGCCACGGTGCGCAACGTCATCGCACGCGCGGCGCCACGAGATCGGCGGGTCGAAACGGCGGCGGCCCCGAATGGTTGCGTGTCGCGAACGGGTCAAGTTGGCCCCGTCAGGAAAGAGGTACAGCGTGACGGCATCGCCCACCGACCCGATTGGCATCATGCCGACGGTGTCGAACTGCGAGACGATCGGACGGCGAGGCGCACGGGCGGGACGCTGCTTCACCTGACCACCGGCATTGAGCCACGCGATGGTGCGCGTCGGCTGGGGATCGGTGAGGTACCGGACTTGTGCGCCGAGGGCGGCAGGCGCCAGTAGCGCGGCGAGCACGAGGAGCCGACGAGGAGTCATCAGAAGCCCTTTGCGGTAGAGGCGAGGCGATCACCCCACACGCGCACGAGGCGCCATGACGTGAGTGACCGTTCGAACGTGAAGATACCTGATGCGTCGTCGTCGCTCGATCGAACCCTGACATCGACCCGAAGCAGCGAACGATACTGGTACGAAACGATACTCCTGTCGGTCGCGTTCCCGGCGGCATCGGAAGCCGGCTGCCGGGTCCCGAACGACGTCACAAGCTGCGTAAGGCCCTCAGGCGACACGGCGACTTCCACGATCGGATCGATCAGCATGCCCGAAAGTGCGGCCGGTACCCCGATCTGGCCCCCGTCGGCGCGCGCGGCAATCGCCGTGCGCAAGTCGTGCTTCAGGTTGGTCCGGACGGTCGGGAAGTCAACGACATCGTTCAGTGTGTTGGTATCGGCCAGCACCAGTGCGCGCATGAATCGATCCCACGCTCGGCGGGGTGTCACCCACAACCAGACGCCGCCAACAGCGAGCGCCAACAGCAGAATCCACGGCCACTTGCGGCTGCGTCGCCGGTTCGAGGCCATTTACTGGCCCGCCTCGGGGAGCAGGACGAACCGCGCGACGTTGCGAGGGTCGAGCAGGATGTGTGCAGCGGACTTGATTCGTGCCGGCGTCAGGCGTTGAAGGCGTTCCGACCAGCCCGTGACCTCGCCGATCGGGTCGGACGCCTCGACCTGCTCGACCAGCGATCCGACCCACCAGTCGTTGGTCTTAACCGCGACCTCCATCTCGCGCCGATCCTTTTCAACATACGTCGCGACTTCGGCGGCGGTTGGGCCGTCGCGACGGATGGCCGAAATGATTGCCTGCGCGGCACTCCACAGCGAGTCAACCTGCGCCGGCGCAGCGGTGAACGCGATGGTGGTGACATAGCCGGCGCGGGGCGCCTTGTGCAGGCTGGCCGAGACCTGAACGCCGTTGGTCGCGCCCATCGCTTCCCGCAGCGCGTCGAGGAGGCGAGTCTCGAGGATGCTCCCGACCGCGTCGGCCGCGACGGCGGCGTCGTCGCTGGTGTCGTCGGCCGGTCCCGAATAGAGGACCACCTGCTGCGCCACTGGTTCCTTTCCCTTGCGAACGACCTTCGTGACGGGCGCAGCCAGGTAGGGCGGCCCTACGTCGCGCCACAGTTCGGTGCGGCCCCCGGATGGGAGCGCACCGAGCCAGCGCTCGACCTGCGGTCGTAATGTGGTCAGGTCGACGTTGCCCGCGATGACAAAGGTGAAGTCAC
>JANMSC010000047.1:0-2918 GCA_031388885.1 Gemmatimonadales bacterium
CCCAACACGCGTTCGATCCGGTAAGTCCCGGCCAGGGCGCGTGTAAGCCGCGAGACCTCTACCGCGCCGGTGGGTTCGGTGCGTTGAGGCACGCCCGGTTCGGTCGGGGTGGGGGCGCCGCAATTCAGGCAAAAATGCGCCTGCATGGGCAGCGGCGTTCGGCACGTCGGGCAGGCGCGGGTGGCGAGTGACAGGGCAGGGCCTCGTCAGGACTCGTGGGTGTGTCGGCAGGAAGTATGAAAGGAACGACAGGGCGGGGGCTGCCGCAAGGACCGTGGCGGACTTGGGGGCGTGCGGAATCTCCCGTGACGACACATACTTAAGCACGCATGCCCTCCTGCTTTCGACCGCCCACGTCTGCTTGTCCCGGCCCACGTGTTGCCCCCGCTTCGCGGACGGGCCGACGGGTGGGTGTGATCGTCGGTTGCCACACCGCCTGCTCCGCCCGGTCGACGGCAACGCGACCATGACCCGCGCAGGCTCGACCCTCGGTCGGTACCGCCTGATCGACCGCATCGGCGCCGGAGGCATGGGCGAGGTCTGGAAGGCGCACGACACGAACCTCGATCGCGAGGTCGCGATCAAGTTGCTCAACCAGGGCGCGGTGAGCGACGCCGACACGCACGCGCGCTTCCGGCGTGAAGCGCTGGTGTTGTCGCGGCTATCACATCCCGGTGTCGCCACAATCTTCGACTTCGACTCGCACGACGGCACAGCGTTCCTGGTGATGGAGCTCGTCAAGGGCGGCACGCTCGAATCGCGTCTCGAAACTGGGCCGCTCCCGTTCGACGAGATCCGGACGATTGGTGCCGCGATTGCCGACGCGCTGCACGACGCGCACCAGCACGGGATCCTGCATCGCGACCTCAAGCCGGGCAACATCGTCCTCACACACACCGGCCAGCCCAAGATCCTCGACTTTGGTATCGCCCTGCTGATGGGGGCTGAACCGGGAGCGGCGAAGCTCACGAGAACCGGGATGATCCTCGGCTCGCTGCCGTACATGGCGCCTGAACAGTTGACGGGCGATGCCGACGACGCTCGAACCGACATCTACGCCCTCGGCGTGATGCTCTTCGAGATGACGACCGGTCGTCGTCCATTCGTGAAGGAGCGCGCTGAGGCGTTGATGTTCGAGATTTTCGGTAGCGCGGCCCCAACGGTGCGCTCGCTGCGACCGGATGTGCCCGACGATCTCGATCACTTGATCGCCGCATGCTTGAGCAAGGATCCTGCGGATCGTCCGGCGACGGCTGCTGATGTAAGTGGCGTGTTGCGCGCTACCGACAACACCACGTCGTCGGCACGGGTGGCGTCACCACTCGCGGTCGACACGATTCGGTCGATCGCGGTGTTGCCGCTGCGCAACGTGTCAGGCGACCCGACCCAGGAGTACTTCGCCGACGGCATGACCGAGGCGATCATCTCCGACCTCGCGCGCATCAAGGCGCTGCGCGTCATCTCGCGCACGTCGGCGATGCAGTACAAGGGCAGCACGAAGGCGTTGCCGGAGATTGCGCGCGAACTCAACGTCGATGCGGTGCTTGAGGGATCGGTTCTCCTGCTGGGCGAGCGGGTGCGGATCAGCGTGCAGTTGATCACGGCGCGCAGCGACCAGACCCTCTGGGCCGATCGATATGATCGCGATCTCGGCGATGTGCTCGCGCTGCAGGCGCAGCTGGCAGAAACGGTGGCGCGGGAAATTGCCATTCAGCTCACCCCCGCCGAGCAGGTGCACCTCTCGCGCCGCGCCCCGGTCAATCCCGAAGCGCACCTGGAAGTGATGAAGAGCCGGCACTCCACATTCGCCGGCTCGAAGGACGCCATCGACCTCGCACTGCGTCACGCCCGTCGTGCGCTCGAGATTGATCCCGACTATGCACTCGCGTGGTCAGCGCTCGCCGATTGCCAGATCCTCCGTGCGATTCGTGGCATGGCGCCGCCAGCAGAGGCTGGCGCGGAGGCCGCCGTGGCAGCACACCGCGCGTTGGAGCTCGACCCGACGCTCGCTGATGCATGGACCTCTCTCGGCATGATTGCGTCGATCACCGGGGACGTCGCCGGTGGGTTGCGTGCGCTGCGCAAAGCCGTGGAGCTCAACCCTGGGCTGGCGCTCGCGCACAACATGCTTTCGCGGGCGCTGTATGCATTTGAGCAGTTCGACGAGGCCCTCGACGCGGCCTTGCGATCGGTGCAGCTCGATCCGTTGTCATCCCTGATCCGAACCGGGCCCGGCGACGCGCACTACTACGCGCGGCAATATGAAAAGTCGGTCTTTCACTACCGGATGGCTATCGAGCTCGATCCACGGTTCGACGGGGCACACACCGACCTGGCGCGCACGCTCGAAGCGCTCGGTCGGTACGACGAGGCGCGCGATGCATACGAAACAGGACGGCGCCTCGGCGGTGGCATCGCCGGTCCGACGTTCGGATTGGCACACCTGGAAGCGGCGGCAGGTAACGAAGTCGAAGCAAGAAGGATTCTGGCGGAACTCACCAGCGCGCGAGGAAGCCGGGTGGTGTCTGCGTGGGGCATTGGCGCGATGCACGCGGCATTGGGTGACGTCGACGTCGCGTATGAGTGGCTGGCGACGGCGATCAAGGAAAAGGCGTCGGGCCTCATTCTCTTCAGGGTCCACCCGCGCCTCGACCCGATCAGGAACGACCCACGTTACTGGCCGATGGTGGAACGGGTGGGACTCGCCACGCTGCCGGAGAACGAATGATAGTGCCTGCCCGTCTCGCGTCAGCACTCGCCGACCGCTACCGCCTCGACCGCGAAATCGGTGCGGGCGGCATGGCGACAGTGTACCTCGCGCAGGACGTGCGACACGATCGCAAGGTCGCCGTGAAGGTCCTGCGCCCCGAACTCGCGGCCGTGATCGGCGCGGAGCGGTTCCTGAGCGAGATCAAGAC
>JANMSC010000085.1:0-2928 GCA_031388885.1 Gemmatimonadales bacterium
AGCAAGGGCACGCGCAGTTCGAGCGAGGTGGCGAAACCATGATCTCGAACCAGCACATTCTTGGCGTAACCACGCACGGTACGGCCGCCACCCACGGCAAATTGTTCGAGCGGTAACAGGGGATCGGCGGCCCACTGACCGTCGAGCCGGAACACGAGCTGGCTCTTCAACCACGGGAGCCGACGTGCCCACTGCGCCTGGCCGAGCCACGCGACGAATTTTCCGTCCGGCCCCTTACCGGAATTGCGCGTGGCATCCAGTGCATCGATACCGAGACTCAAGGTCGAGCGGATCGCGAAGACCTGGCTAGGGCCCCGCAGTGACCAGTTCTGGATGCACCGTAGTACGCTCACCTGACTATCGCCATCGGGCTCCACGCCAGGCGAAAACGCGAATCCGCGACCAAGCAAGGAAGTGGTGCTGTGCCTAGCATCGAAGCCGAGCGAGAGCCCCAGTTGCTCGCGTGCCGATTCGCGCAACGCATGATTGAGGCGGGCGCCGACGCTGGTCGTTTCCCCTTCGATATTGAGCCCGCTGAGACGCTCCTCGACGACTTCACCCTTTGACCAATCGCCAAAGACGTCCAGACTCGTGCCGCGCGAGTTCACCGGTATCGAGTATCCAAGTTGCGCTTCCCTGGAACCGTCCGCGTAGGCGAGTTCCGTGCTCAGAATATCGCCCAGGCCCGTCGGGCTATAGGCGGCGGCCTGCAGCACGCCGCGGACTTCGCCGAGACTCGGCGTCAGGTCGTTATTCACTCCGACACTCAGCGAGTAGGGGCGCTTTTCCTCGATGCGGGCGGTCAGGATCGCCTCGCCAGGATGCTCACCTGGCGCGAGTTCACCATTGATGCGCGCCACGAACGGACCACTCAGCAGAATCTGTAATTGCGCCTGCAGTTCGGCGACGTTGAGCGGCGGGCCGGCGCCATGCCGCAGGCGATCGCTGACATAACTTGCGCGCAGGCGGCGATTGCCGGCGACTTCGATGGCCGTTAGGCGGCCTTCGATAAGTGAAATCTCGACCACGCCGTTGGTGATCTGCTGGTCGGGTATGACCGCCCCAGAATTGACATAGCCGTGTTCGACGTAGTGGAGCGTCAGCGCCTGGCGCAGGTTCGCGAGGTCTTCGCTCGAGACTTCACGGTTAGCGTAGGGCGTGGCGAGCGCGGCGAGTTCGTCGGCGGTAAACACGGTATTCCCGGAAAAATGGTATTCGCGCGCGAAGAACTTCAAACCGGCCGCCAGTGTGCCCTGCGCAGCATTTCCGGGCACCAGGGCTGGGAGCAGCGAAGGCACGGGTGACGTCTCCGGCTTCGAGTTCGGCAGGCCCGGACTGGTGGTGCCCAAACCGGGGTTTCCGCGCAGGTCCTTTGGATCCGTGCCGACACGCGGCGGGCCGGGGTCAACCGCCGCGACGGTACCGATCAGCCCGCTCAAAAGGCCAGCCACCAACAGCCGCAGATGCAGGCTTGCCGTCACAGGGCGCAATCCAGCGCGCCCACTTCCGCCGTGCCTGCCAGATAAATGCGCTGATAAATGCGCTGATACATCGCATTGCTGTCCAGCGCCGAGATCGGTGCGACCGACGCTGTCATGCCTTGGCTCGTGAGGTAACCACCCGGATCAGGCGGCACACCGCCGCGGCCTATCTGCGTCAGGCTGCTCTGACCGGCCCGCGCGGCACCACAGCCCGCCTGCAGTTTGGACGCAGCATCGAGATAGGAGGCGGGCAGCACGGCGAGACCCGCACTCACGTCGCTGTCGGGTGCGGTCGTGCGCACGAAGCCGTCGACGCCGAGTGCCGATGAGGCATCGATCAGACTATCCGGCGAGACGATCAGAAATCCGGCGATGATATCGATATTGCCGCCCGCGCCGCCGAAGGCGTTGGCAATGATCTGGCTGCTTTGCAGGACGACGAAATCGGGATCAATCAGGATGTTGCCGCCGTTGCCCTGGCCACTCCCGACCGAGGTTGTGATCCGGCCATTGATGAGTTCGACCAGGCGCGGCGCCGTGATCGTGATATTGCCGCCGTCCGAACTCAGTGCCTCCGTCGCGATTGAGCTCGCGTTGACCTCCAAACTGTCGCCGAGCGTGATGTCGATATTGCCGGCAAGCCCAGCGCCACTGCTGCTCGACGAGACCTCGCCCCCCGCGCTGAGAAATAACCGATGCGCCACGATTGCGACAACCCCCGCGTCGCCGGCGCCGCGCGTATCGGTGGAGACGGTCGCGCCGGTGCCCGAAATGGTGACATTGCCGGTTGCGCTCAGGTTGACGTTACCCGCGTTGCCAGTGCCGACAAACAGCTCGCCGGTCGCGAGATCGGGGATTCCACTGCGGCTGCCAATGGTAGCCCCTTCCCCGATATTGATGGTCGCCGCGCTAATGCTTACGTTGCCCGCATCGCCGTCCCAGGCGGTCGAAGAGTCGATCGCCGAGTTCAGGCCGGACAATTTCAACGTGGGGGTGACGATCTCGATCGCACCACCGTCGCCTGGGGTCAGTTGATCTTCTGGGACCGCAGTCAGACCCAAATCATTCAGGGTGGCCAGCACGGCGAACATGTCGGCTTCCGGCGGCAGGCCCAGCGCAGAGAGCAGGGCCGCAAAGTCCGCACCAGGGCCGAGCACGAGTTCGGCAAATGCATTCTGTTCAGCGGCGGGCAGCGGGGTGGTCTGACTGGCGATGCCGCTCGCCACGCCGTCGATCGTGACCCCCGTGGCGGCTGTCATCCGAACCGCCCCACCATTGCCACCGCCAAGGGTCGCGGCGCTGATCACACTGCCGTTCGAAATCGAGACGTGTCTAGTTGCGTCAATGGTGACGTCGCCGGAATCGCCGGCAAAACTGCTCTGGGCCAATACGCGTGAGGCGTCAAGATCGAGGTCGCCCACGACGAGTGCGATGTCGCCGCTGGGGC
>JANMSC010000099.1:0-3891 GCA_031388885.1 Gemmatimonadales bacterium
TTCCGGCAGCGCCGACGGCTTCCTCTTCTACGTCATGCCCTACATCCAGGGCGAGACACTCCGCGGTAAGCTCGACCGTGAGACCCAGTTTGGCATTGAGGAAGCAGTCCGCATCACCCGCGACGTCGCCGATGCACTCGACTACGCCCACCGCCACGGCGTGGTGCATCGCGACATCAAGCCCGAGAACATCCTGTTGCACGACGGCCGGCCGATGGTGGCCGACTTCGGCATCGCCTTGGCCTTAAGTGCCGCCGCCGGTGGCCGGATGACCGAGACCGGGATGAGTCTCGGCACGCCCCACTACATGAGCCCCGAGCAGGCCACCGCCGACAAGGAGATCTCGGGCCGGAGCGACATCTACTCGCTCGGGAGCGTGCTCTACGAGATGCTCACCGGCAATCCACCGCACACCGGCTCCTCGGCGCAGCAGATCATCATGAAGATCATCGCCGAGTCGGTGGAGCCGGTGACCAAGTACCGGAAGTCGGTGCCGCCGAATGTCGCGGCGGCGGTGGCGAAGTCGCTGGAGAAGCTCCCGGCCGACCGGTTCGAGAGTGCCAAGGCGTTTGCAGATGCACTCGGCAACACCGCGTTCACGACGATGCATGCGACAGGTGTGGGTGGGCATGCGAGGGCGTCACGCTGGGGGGGCCGCTGGGCGATGCCTGTCCTTGGAGCGGTCATGCTCGCGACCGGCCTCGGCATCGGTGCGCTGCTCACCCGCCGTCCGGAAGCGCCACCGCAAGTGGTGCGCTTCGCGCTCCCAGCGGGGCCTGGCCAGCGGCCGGTCTTCAACCGCGGGTGGGATGCCTCATTCGCGCTCTCCCCCGACGGGACCCGCATCGCCTACGCTGCACGAGATTCGGGCGCCCTGCAGCCGACGTTGCACGTGCGATCGCTCGATCAGTTCGCCACGACCTCCGTTCCGGGGACCGACGGTGCCATCAACGCCTTCTGGTCACCCGACGGGCTCTGGATCGGCTTCGTGACCGCTCAGAACACCATGGGCAAGGTCTCGGCGGGTGGTGGACCGGTCAGCCAACTTGCCACGGAGGTGGACCGCACGAACGGCGTCCCTTCGTGGGGCGACGATCATTTCATCGTCTTCACCTCAAACGACTATGCCTTTCGAATCGGTGACGGTGGTGGTGCGATCACGCCCCTGATCGATTCGACGAAGAACCCGCCGTGGGCGGCCTCCCCGGTGGTACTTCCGGGCAGCGGCGCGGTGCTGCTGGCAGTGTGCGGTGGGGCGCTATCCATGGGATGCGATCGCAACCTCGGCGTGATGGACCTCGCCTCGGGCGATCTGAAGGTCCTTGTCGAGGGTGCAACGCGCGGCTGGTACCTGCCGAGTGGTCACCTCGTGTACGGCACCAGGGAGGGCGCCCTCTTCGCGGTGACCTTCGACCTGAAATCGCTCGCCGTGACCAGCGCCCCCATTGGAGTGCTCAACGGCATTCAGGTCAGCAATGGCTACGGGCTCCCGCACGTGACCGTTTCGCCGTCAGGGACGATGGCCTCCCTCCCCAGCGGCACCCAGTCCAGTGCGGTCATCGTCCAGGTGGATCGAACCGGCAAGGAGGAAGTCCTCGTCGCGAAGCCCGGCTTGTACGGCGGGCCGCGTCTCTCGCCCGACGGCCGGCGCCTCGTCCTCACGGATGTCGACGCGAAGGGCACCTCACAGATCTGGATCCACGACCGAGCGTCGGTGACGACACGACAGCTCACCTTCGCCCGGGTAAGCGTCCGCCCCACCTGGTCGCCTGACGGCGAACGCGTGGCCTTCTCGACCGTCCGCGACCTCGGCAGGTGGAACGTCTGGTCGATGCCGGCCGACGGATCCAACGAGGGTGAGCGGGTGGGAGAAGGTCGACAGGTGATTGGCTCCACAGCCGTGTTCTGGACCCGTGACGGCAAGTGGCTTGTGGTCGATGGCCCGCCCGATGACAGGAAGGGCCCCGGCGGCGAGGACATCTACGCCATCCCGACGTCCGGCACGCCACGCACCATGCAGACGGCCGTGGCGACGCCGTTCGATGAGCAGAGTGGCGAGGTGTCGCCTGACGGGAAGTGGATCGCCTACCTCTCGGACGACGCCGGGAAGCACCAGCTCTACCTCCAGCCGTTCCTGACACCGGGCGGCCGGACGCTGATCTCGGCGGGTCGCTCCTCCGAAGCCATATGGTTGTCGAACAACGAACTGGCGTACATCAACAACGAAGGCGATAGCCTCACTCTGGCCCGTCTCGATTTCGGTGCCACCATCACGGTCACCCGCACGGCCCTGTTCGATGTCCGGCCGTACCTGCGGGGCAGTCCGTCGAATCGGAACTACGACGTGTCGGCCGACGGCAAGCAGTTCGTGTTCGTCAAGTCGCTCACGGGCGACGAGCGCACCGAGCCGGTCGTGGTGCTGAACTGGACGGCCGAGATGAAGCGGCTGATGGCGGCGGCGGGGGTGAAGTGAGCGCCTTGCCGGGCCGGCATGTCGTGGGTACCATTGTTATAACTTCCTCTGGAGCCCGTCATGCGCGTTCGCGAAACTGTCATCCGCCCGATCGGCAACTCTGCCGGCGTTACCATCCCGAAGGAGACGCTGGAAAAGTACGACCTCGCTCCCGGCGACAAGATCTTCCTGCAAGAGACGACGGACGGGATACTGGTGACGCGATTCGATCCGCTGTTTCAGCAGGCGATGGCGATATACCGCAAGGGTGCCAAGAAGTACCAGAACGCCATGCGCGAACTGTCGAATCGGTAGCGACGGTCCGCAGCCATGGCACCCATGCCGAAAGAACCGATCTGGCTTGTAGCGCAGATCGTCCTCGCCATCCATGACGACTTGCTGGCGCAGCACGGCGGTTTGTTCGGCCTGCGCGACCAGGGATTGTTCGAGTCGGCGCTCTCGCGGCCGCGCAATCGCTGGGAATACGGCGAGGCTGAGGATTTGTTCGACTGCGCCGCGTCGTACGGATTCGGAATCACCAAGAACCACGCGTTCAACGACGGCAACAAGCGCACGGAGTTTCAATCGATGTACACGTTTCTTGGCCTCAACGGCCACGATCTCAACGCGACCGAAGTTGACGCCGTAGCGGTCATGGATGGCGTCGCCGGCGGATCAATTTCCGAGAAACGCCTGGCCGCCTGGCTACGCGACAACACCACCGCGCCAAGGCGCACGCGGAAGGGGGCCAAGTGAGTGAAGCGTTGGCGCGTCTCACGGCCGCCCTCGCCGACCGCTATACCATCGACCGGGAACTTGGCACCGGTGGCATGGCCACGGTGTACCTGGCTCACGATCTCAAGCACCAGCGCAACGTCGCCATCAAGGTGCTGCGCTCGGAGCTCGCGGCGACACTCGGCTCGGAGCGCTTCGCGCGCGAGATCGCCGTCGCCGCCCGGCTGCAGCATCCGCACATCCTCGGCCTGCTCGACTCGGGCGAGGTCGATGGCTTCTTCTATTACGTGATGCCGTACGTCGACGGCGAAACGCTGCGTGACCGACTCACTCGCGGCGGGGAGCTCCCGGTCAACGAGGCGGTGCGGTTGCTGGGCGAGATCACCGACGCCCTCGCCGCGGCGCACAAGGGCGGCGTGGTGCACCGCGACATCAAGCCGGAGAACATTCTCCTCTCTGGGCGACATGCGATGGTGATGGACTTCGGTGTGGCGAAGGCTGTCACCGAAGCCACCGGCGCACATCAGCTGACGAGCATCGGCGTGGCACTTGGCACGCCGGCGTACATGGCGCCGGAACAGGCCACTGCCGATCCGCACATGGACGGGCGGGTGGACATCTACGCCCTGGGCGTGCTCGCGTACGAGATGCTCACGGGGCAGCCGCCGTTCCACGGTCTCAATCCGCAGCAGACGCTCGCGGCG
>JANMSC010000110.1:0-3133 GCA_031388885.1 Gemmatimonadales bacterium
AGCGGAATCACGGCGAGCGAAAAGCCGATCCCACGTTGGCGCGCGAACCACGCGTACATCGGAAAGTTGCTCGTCGCCAGGATCGCAAAGAGCAGCGCGGCAAGGAGCACTGGTTGCGCGCTGCCCAGTAGCGCTGCCGACAGGAGCAAGAGCGTGGCGAGGGCCTCGATGCCAACCTTGAGCTGTTCCGAACGGCCCGCATTGAGTGCCTGCCCGGCGCGCCCACGGCGTTCGAGCAGCAGGAGCATCCACGGAATCCCGCGGTCAAGCAGGTCGGTACGCAGCATTCCTGCGAGGGTCCAGCGTTTCAGGTGTGTTCCCTGGATCAGCGGATCGAGGACGATTCGGGCACCTCGATCGCGCAGGCGATAGCCCAGCTCGATGTCCTCGATCTGTGGTCGTGGAAACCGCGCGGTATCGAATCCGCCCACCTCGGTAAACTCGAGGCGCCTCACCGCGCCGCACCCAGCCCAGAAGGTCTCCGCTTCTCCAGCGCCGCAACAATGGACGTAGCGGTGCAGCAGGTTGCGGTACTCGGTGACCAGTCCGCGCGCGGCGGGGTGGGCGTCGTAGCTGCCAAAGAGTGCCACGAGGCCCGAATCCTGGGTGATCTGATCGGCCATGCGCCCCAGGGTGTCGCGGTGGACTCGCACGTCAGCATCGATGAACACGAGCCAGTCGCGCGTGGCCAGTCGCGCACCTTCGTTGCGCGCGCCGCCCGGTCCGCGCGGTGGACCGTCGAGCCGCACGACCCGGTCGGCCCAACTCGCTGCAACAACGGCAGTGTTGTCGCGACTGGCGTCGTCCACCACAATCAACTCCCACCGGTCGCGCGGGAAGTCACTCGCCACCAGGGCCGGGAGCGTGTCGGGCAAGAGGTGCGCGGCCTGATGCGCTGGCACGATCACACTGAACGTCGGCGCGATGGGCATGTCGTCGCTCAGGCGGCGACTTCTGAAACGTCCGCGGCCGGCTTGCCAACCGGCTCGAGCCGTTGCTCCTCGTGATACTCGAAGTCGGTGTTGACCGCCCAGATGTCGTGCCGTGCGCCATGCATGTTCCATATGGCCATCATCGCAGTCAGCATTGAGTGGTCCTGATTGTTGTACTTGTGCATGCCGTTGCGGCCGACGGTGTGCAGGTTCGCTATCGGGTCAATCCAGCTCCGGACAACATCGAGGTGCTCGCGGTACGCCGCGTCGTAGATCGGGTAGGCCTTGGGCATCCGGATCACCGTGCCGTCGCGCACCAGACCCGGCGGCACCAGGCCGAGCTGCTCTAGCTCCCGCGAGGCAAGCGCGACAAGTTCGTCGTCGCTCGCCGCCCAGAGCCCGTCCCCCTCAAAGCAGAAGTACTCGAGACCGAGGCAGGTGCGGCCTGGCTCGGGGACCATGGCGGCGCTCCAATTATTGAAATTCTGGATCCGGCCGACCTTGACGCCCGGCGTGTGGATGTAGATCCAGTTGTCGGGGAAGAGGTTCTCGGTTTCGAGAATCAGTGCGACGACAAGGAAGTCGCGGTACCGCAATCCACTGGCGGCCGCGCGGACGTGCTCGGGTGGTAGCGGCGTGAGCGCGCGGGTGAGCGAACGCACATCGGTCGTCGAGATTGCGTGGTCAGCGTGAAAGTACTGCGGACCGGTGGGCGTCTCGACCCGCACGCCAACGACCGAGCCATGTTCACACTCGATTTGTGTCGCAAAGTGGTTGAGCAGCACCGGGCACCCGAGCTCACGGAGCTTTTCGGTGCACACTTCCCACATCTGCCCCGGGCCGAGCCTTGGATATCGGAACTCGTTGATCAAGCTCTTGATGTGCACGCTGCGGCGCTGCAGGGCGGTGGCGTTGAGGATCGCACGCGCCAGCGAAAGTCCCTGGATTCGCTGTGCCGCCCATTCGGCCCGGATCTCGGTGCATGGGATACCCCAGACTTTCTCGGTGTACGTCTTGAAAAAAATCTGGTACAGCCGCTTACCAAACCGGTTGGACACCCACTGCTCAAAGTTGTCTTCCACGGGTGACGGCTTGAAGCGCGCGTACAGGTAGCTGATCACGATCCGGATGGCATTGATCACACCAAGGCCGCTCAGGGCGTTGAGCGCCTTCAGCGGATAATCGAAATACTTGCCGTCGTAGTGAATGCGCGACATCCGAGGAACACTGATGAAATCGTCGCCAAGGATTTCGTTCCAGAGGTCCTCGACGGGCTGGATCTTGGTGAAGAACCGGTGACCGCCGATATCGAACCGGAAACCCTTGTACTGATCGGTGCGTGAAATGCCGCCGACGATTTCGTCTGCCTCAAGGACCGTGACCGTGTGGCCCTCCTTGGCAAGGAGATACGCCGCGGTCAGGCCTGCCGGCCCGGCGCCGATCACCACGACTCGATCACCGGGCCGAATCGGGGTGACCGGGCGCGCGTCCGTCGAGGGCTGAGTCATTGCTGGTCCAAGCGCAAGCGGCAGGGAGCAGGAAACCGGTTTGCCAAGACTGCTCCGGCGCCGAGGCGCGGACCAAGAGAATGGACGTTTGCAGGCCAGCGCGGCCGATTCGGAGCGGTGTGTGGCAACCGCCGACGAGGGTATGACATGCGCACAGCAACGGCCTTGCTACAGCGTGCAAGTCATGTGCCCTCACGATCGATGTGACGGGCGGCGGGCTAGCGGGCCGACGAGGTCTCGCCGATGGCCCGCCAACCAGCTCTCAAATTGGTGTGTTGATTCAACGCCACAGGCGTAGACCGGACGCCATAGCTGACCTGAAAGGCTTTGCGCCAAGGGCCTTGGCGCTCAGATCGGGGTCGGCGGCTCCCAGGCGTGGCTAGGCAGCGGTTGTCCGAAGCCGGATGACGAAGGTCGCCCCGCCGCCCGGTGTATCGGCTACGCTGATCGTTCCGCCATGCTGCTCGACGGTCTGGCGCACGATTGCCAGTCCCAAGCCGGTGCCATCGGGCTTCTCGGTGTAATACGGGCGGAAGATGACCTCGCGGTTCGCCAGTGGGACCCCCGGGCCGTTGTCGCTCACGGTCACCTCGATGGAGCCCTCGACCGCCCTCAGGTGAACGGCGAGCGAACCGTCGCCGCGACACGCATCGACCGCGTTGCGCAGCACGTTGCTGAACGCCCGGCGCAACG
>JANMSC010000116.1:0-8608 GCA_031388885.1 Gemmatimonadales bacterium
GGTCCGGACGTTCGGTTGGGCATTCGGAACGGAGATCGTTTTTGCACTCATGGTCCGCCAGAACGAGCAACTCGGGGAGTTCAACTGGTTCTTTTCTGGCGACCCATCGCGCAACCCAGCCGATGGGTATGCCCATCTGGCGTTTTTCGATCCGACCGTGTTTCCAAACGGGGTGCCGGGCGATGACGGACTTGGCCTCGTCCCAAACACTGGCGGTCGGTATCTCTTCGGCTTCGAGGATGTCGCGTACGCGCCGAGCGACTGGGACTTCAACAATGCAATTTTCTCGATCGATGCCTCGACGATCGACACACCGACCGAAGTCGTCCCGGAGCCGGCGACACTGGTACTGCTGGCGAGCGGACTGAGCGGCTTGGGCGCGTTCGCGCGTCGACGGCGCGGAGCGGCGACCTCCGCTTGACGATCGACAACGGGGCCATCGACGAACACCGTTCGCGGGCGCGCCCCGCAGTGTTGGTCGGCCTCGTTGCCTTCGTGATCGCCGTCGTTGCCCAGGTCTGGGCACATCGCACCAATGTCGTGTTCGCGTTCTGGGACGCGCAGGCTCATCTCGATATCGCCCGCCGAGTGAGTGACTCGCTGACGCCAGGGCTGCAGATGCTCGGCACGGTGTGGCTGCCGGTGCCGCACCTGCTCCTACTCCTGCCAGTGCAGGTGGACCGCTGGTGGTGGACCGGCATCGCCGGCGGGATCATCGGGATCATGGCCTTCGTTGGCGCCGCGGTGGCGTTGCACGACATCCTCCTGCGGCGCGCGGGCGACCGACGGTGGGCCGCAATCGGCACCGCGTTTCTGGTGTGCAACCTGTCGTTGCTCTACCTGCAAACGACGGCGATGACCGAGCCGGTGCTCCTCGCCTTTCTCACCGGTGCCACGGCCCTGCTCGACCGGTGGCTGGATCGTCGCACCGATCGGATGCTCGTCGCCGCTGGTGCACTCACGGCACTCGCCGTTGGGTCACGGTACGACGGCTGGTTTTTCGCTCTCGTTGCCACGGCCGTCGTGGCATGGCACGCTCGCCAGTCTGCGGGGGGTTGGCTTCGCGCGACCGCACTGTTCGCGTTCCCGAGCGCGATCGTCATCGGGCTGTGGCTCGGATACAACCTCGCGTACTTTGGCGACGCGCTCGAGTTTCAGCGTGGCACCTGGTCGGCACAGAGCCAGCAGGCGGCGCTTTCAGCCCTGGGGTTGCTGCCAACGCTCGGGCGACCCGACCTTGCGGTCGAGTACTACCTCGGCGCGGCAGCGATGACCTGCGGTGTCCTCGTGCTCTTGGTGGCAATTGCGATGACGTGGCCAGCCGCGCGGTCGCGCGGTGCCACTGCCTTGCTGCTGCTTGGTAGCGGGCTCGCCTTCAACCTGATCGCGCTGGTTGCCGGGCAGAGCGTGATCGCGCTACCATGGACGACCCCGCCAGGGTACCAGAACGTTCGGTACGGGGTCATGCTCCTGCCGGCCGTGGCCGCTGCGATCACGCTGGGTATGCAACGCATCGACGTGTCGCGCCGCACCGCGACGGCGATCGCACTAGCAGTGCTGCTCGCGCAGCTGGTGCTCTCGGCTACCGCTCCACGCCTCCAGCTCGGCGCACTGCGTGAGGGATTGGCAATTCGCGACGGCGATCCACGACAGCAGTCGACCTCGGATTGGTTCCGCGATCACTACGATGGCGGACGGGTGCTCGTCGATGCCGCCGTGAACCTCAGCCCGCGCACCCGCATCCCGTTGCGCGATCGGGTCTACGAATGGACCTGGCAGGTTGGCACCGTCGCACTTGCGGCACCGGAAACCGAAGTCGACTGGGTTGTCGCTGACGCACGCACCCCCGACGACGCCGTGTCCCGTGCGATCACCAATCGCCCGGACTTCACGCGGAGCTTCGATGTCGCATTCTCGGTCGACGGCATGACGGTATGGCGACGCCGATAGGATCACCGCACAGAACGAGGGAGGGAGACACGATGCGGGATGGAAGCCGTTGGACGCGAGGGGTCGGGCCATTCGTTGTACTGACGCTGCTCCTGACCGGATGCAGTCGCGACCGCGAATCGACTGCCGATCCGCGAGTTCGTGCACCGACGCCGGCCCAAGCCGATTCGGTCGCGGCCGCGTCGACCACGCCGGGTGCTGCGACCGGCGATTCCGCGAGTGCGGCCGAGACCCGGCCGGCGATCGCGGCCGGGATCGCCATCGATTCAGACACCGTTCCGCTGGTCCTCACGCTCGCCCAGGTCGGCTATCGCGCGGGCGTCACACTGCTCGGGGCGCTCGACGAAGCGACCATCGCAATCCCCGTCAACAGCGGGCTCCGGCCGTCGGAGCTGCAGCTGCGTGTGCTGCCGACGCCCGGCATGCCCTTCGGCACGCTCGTGCTGCGCCAGCGCGATCGGATTCTGGCGATGCGCGCCCTCAGCGACTCGACCACCGCCGTCATGTTTCCGCTCGCCGACGCGATCGTCGAACAGGGCAAAGCGACGGTCACCCTTGGAGTGACCGTACCCGGACGGGATGCCTGCCAGGCGCAGCTCTACTACCGCACGGTCATCGATCCGTCGAGCCGCATTGCGTTCGGAGGAACACCGTCCGCCACGGCGGACATTTACTCCTTCTTCGCACCATGGGTCGAGCGCATCACGTTCTACCTCGCGGAGCAACCGTCGCTTGATGCGGCACAGGCAGCGCTCGATGCGGCGGCGTTCACGGCGCGACGCTATCGCGGCATGCAGACCGAGTTCGCAATCCGTCCGCTGCCGCCGGTGGGCACGGCAATCGTCGAGCCGGGGCCGTGGGACCGTGCGATCGTGTGGAATCCCGCCGGTGCCACCACCGTGCTCAGCGCCGACAGCGGCCGCGGCACGGTGCTCGCAATTGGCGCGCGGCGCGATGCGCGACAGTTGTTCTCGTTCGACGGTGGCGCGGACCTCGTTGCAGCACGCGGGTTCCGGACCGGCACGATCGCTCTGACGCCCTCGTTGGGTTCGCGCGACGCCGCGGTTCGGACACTGGCGGAGCTTGGGTTTGCGGATCGCACAATCGAAGGGAACACTCTGGTCGTCGCGGAGTATCCGTTCGCGCTCGCGGATTTCGGTGACGCGGTTTCGCCGACGGCGTTCCGGCTCGTGGCCCGACACTCGGTCATGCCGCAGGTGGGCTACGGTTCGGTGAGGGTTCATCTGAACGGCTCGTTGATCTGGTCGAAGGCTCTCGACCGCGCCGGCGTCGATGCGGTGGTGGCGATTCCCGCGCACCTCCTCCGTCGCGACAACTCGTTGCAGGTCCGATTCCAGGTTGTCCTCAGCGAAGGCGAATGCGTCCTCGGAAACCCGGTATTCACCGCGACGGTGGATGCATCATCGGCATTCGTGATCGATGGGACCAATCGTCTCCCACCCGGATTCGGTCGGTTCCCATCGGCGTTCGTGCCCACATTCTCCGTGTTGCTCGAGCCCCGGGACCGGTTCCGGGTCGAACTGGCCGCCACCGTGATCGGCGCGATGCAACAGACGACCCGGACGCCGCTGGCACCAGCCCTGGCACGTGACCGCGCCGACGCGACTGGTCCGCTGCTTGCGATTGGGACGTCGTCGCTCGCCGGTGCCCTCGACGCGCCAGTGCACACTGATGGGTTCCGGCTGCGGGACCGTGCGGGGCGGATCTGGGACGAATTCATGCCAGACGCGCCCTATGCCGCGATGCAGGGGTGGGAACGCGACGGGGACGACGTGCTCCTCCTGCACCACACCCAGGCCAACGGTCAGCCGCTTGTTGAACTGTTGCACGAATCGCTGGCACCGTACGGCTGGTTCGGGGTGCGCGGCGACCTCGTGATTCGGGGGGTGACCGGCGAATCGAAGGCGCTCACCATCGCAAACGCCGGCTGGCGCCTCGAGGAGCGGCCGGTCTCGGCCATGTCGTTCTTCACGCGATACCGCAAGGCAGTGTTCATCGCGGCCGCACTCTTCTTCCTCGCACTCGTGATCTGGTTCTACCCACGCGTCGTTCGTCGTGAGCTCGATCCGACTGGGTGAGCACCTCGTTCAGCGAGGTGTGATCAGCGCGGACCAGCTCGAGACCGCCCTGCGGCAGCAACAGCGTACCGGCGAACGGCTGGGGCGCCTGCTGCTCATCCTCGGGTCCCTGCGCCGGCTCGATCTGGCCCGGGCCCTCGCCGATTTGTGGTCGCTGCCCTTTGTCACGATCGATGAGCACGCGATCGACCCGGCGGTGACCCAACGGTTTCCGCTGGAGGCGACGTTGCGCTTCCGCGCAGTCCCGTTGCGCGATGACGGCCATACCGTGGTGGTGGCCGTCGCGGAGGCACCAAGCGACGAACTCCGCGAAACCATTGCCGTGGTGTATCCCGGACGCCGCGTCGATATCCGGGTGACCACCGAATGGGACATCGACCGAGGCATCGCCCTCGCGCATCGCCGCAAGGTCGTCGATACCTCCATCTACGGCCTCTACTTCCGGGAGCAGAGCGAGAGCGCATTCACGGTCTTCACGCTGCCCCAGTATCTCGTGTTCAGCGCGGCGTTGTTCGCGCTGCTCGCCGGACTATACGTCGCGCCGCTCGAGACGCTACTCGCGCTCAACGTGCCGATCACCGCGTTCTTCCTGTTGGTCGTGCTCTTTCGCACGTACGTCGGCATTCAGGGTGCCGCATCCGAGACGGCGATCAGCATCTCACCCGAGCAGTTGCGCGCACTGACCGATCGTTCGCTCCCGATTTACAGCATCCTTGTTCCGGTGTTCAAGGAAGAGCGGGTGATCCAGACGCTGCTCCGCTCGTTGAGCGAGCTCGACTACCCCCCCGACAAGCTCGACATCATCCTGCTCTTCGAAGAGGACGACGTCGAGACCCTGGCCGCGGCGAAAGCCGCAGCACCCGGTGCCAATGTGCGCTTCATGGTGGTACCAGCCGGCGACCCGCAAACCAAGCCCAAGGCGTGCAACGTCGGGCTCCTGTTCGCGCGCGGCGAGTACCTCGTGATTTACGACGCCGAGGATCGCCCCGAGCCTGACCAGCTCAAGAAGGCCCTGCTCGCGTTCGAGCACGGACCACCGGAGCTCGGCTGCGTGCAGGCGGCGCTCAACTACTACAACTGGAACGAGAACTTTCTCACCCGGATGTTCACCCTCGAGTACTCGTTCTGGTTTGACTACCTCCTTCCCGGTCTCGACCGGTTGCGTCTGCCGATCCCCCTCGGTGGCACGAGCAACCACTTCCGAACCAGGGTGTTGCGTGATCTCGGCGGTTGGGATCCGTTCAACGTCACTGAAGACGCCGACCTCGGCGTGCGCGCCGCGATGCATGGCTACCGGGTCGGAATCGTCAACTCGACCACGTACGAAGAGGCGAACAACGAGCTTGGCAACTGGCTGCGACAGCGGTCGCGCTGGATCAAGGGGTACATGCAAACCGCGCTGGTCTTCTCGCGCGATCCCGTAGGCCTGCTGCGTCGTGCCGGGTGGCGCCAGACCGCGGGCTTCACCCTGCTGATCGCCGGGACACCGCTGATCTTCCTCTTCCAACCGATTTCGCTGGGCCTCACCATCCTCTGGCTGGTCACGCGGACCAACGCGCTCGATCCACTGTTTCCGCCGGTCATTCTCTACCTGTCGCTGTTCAATCTGCTGCTGGGCAACGCCCTTGCGATTTACGTGAATATGTTCGCGGTGTTCAAGCGTCGACTGCATGTGCTGGTGCTGTTTTCGCTCCTGAATCCGGTGTACTGGATCCTCCACTCGATCGCGGCGGTGAAGGCGCTGGGTCAGCTGTTCACGCGGCCGTATTACTGGGAAAAGACGCGGCATGGCCTCTCCCGACACGGCGTCACCTGACGTGCGGGCGCCCCGCTGGATCCGCGCACTCCTTGCCCTCGCGGTTGCCGCGCCACTGGTCGCGGCTGGACTCATGCTGGCGGCCGACGGCTGGCGCAGCGATGCCCACGGCGCCTTCCTGAGTCGGGTGTTGTTCGCCATCGATCGCGGCCAACTTGAGTTGCTCGGGTTCGAGTATCCGCCGCTGCCATTTGTGATGCTGCTGCCGTGGCCCGGGATCACGTGGACCGTGTTGCTCGGCGCGTTCGCGGTCGCCGCCCTCGCATGGCTGGTCATCGATGACTGCACCGAGCGACGCACCATCGTGCCGCTGCTGATGCTCGTCACCGTGCTCTGGACCCCGATCGGGGTGCACTTTGTCGCGGGCAATTTCAACGAAGCGGTGGGCCTCGCCGCACTGTATGTCGGCTGGCGTCACTATCGGCGCTGGTGGGCCACGAGGCGAACGATTCATGGCCTCTACACCGGGCTCTGGCTCGGCTTGGCGTTTTACACGTCACCGCTCGGCCTGGCGCTCGCGCTGCTCGCCGGCGCCGTGCTGCCGATCATCTTCCCGCGACTGCAGATTCCTCCATTCGCGTCACAGCTCGTGCTGCTCGTCTTCCCAGGTGCGGCGGCGACTGCGACGTGGGCCTACCTCTCCTGGGTCTTCACGGGCCGGATCGCGTTTCCGTTCACGCCGTGGGAGGCGGCATCACCCGGGGCATTCACGATCCTCGCGTGGTCGCTGGCCTATGTGACGGTGGCACTCCTCGCCGTGCGTCGCAGCAATCCGGCGACCGGTGGAATCCTCCTGCCGCTCGGCTTGCTGGCGCTGGCGAATCGGGTAGGATGGCACTTTTCGCTCGCCTTTGCGGTGACGTTGCTCACCCTGGTTGCCATCGTCGCATTGCCTCGCGACCTGCCACGCGCCGGGCGCGCACTGGTCGCGGCAGTGGCATTCGCGCAAGCCGTGGCGGCATGGCTGCTCATTCCGTGGCCCGCTCGGACGCACGACGATGCCGTGGCGCAAGCCGTTGCCAACGCGGTCGCACCCGCACCGCCGCGGAGCGTCCTGATCGATGACCGTTGGGCGCTCCGACTGCTCAAGTGGGCACCGTCACTCGAACCCTACCTGACCACGCGTGACACGGGATTCGAGTACGCGCTCGCGTCACCGCAGGCGACGGTGCGTTACGTCCTTGTCACCGCGGATGACGACGGACTGTCGCTCGACGCCGATGTGCAACCGCCGCACGGATTCGACGTGGCGTGGAACTGGGGTGGCTACACGCTGTATCGCCGATCGGACGTGCCCACGCTCCCGGTCCGCTACGATGCGGTGCTCGGCATCACCGATCGGGCACCTCCATGATGCGCCGAGCCTGTCTGGTGTTCATGCTGGTCGCGGCCCCAGTCGCGCTGGCCGCACAATGGACGGTGCGACCCGGCGGCTGGTTCGTGTCGCACGGATTCAACTCGGGACGATTTCCCGATCGGTTCTCGGGCGCCACCCGCGATGCGCTCGAGAAGGTCGACTGGGGCATGTATTTCATCTATGGGTTGCGGGAGGGCCTGAGCGTCGGGCTGGGTCAGGGGTTCGCCCGCCTCGAACAACCGGGCGGCGATTCGATCCGCACCACCACCGGGTTCGGTGCGACCGGACTCTTCGTGATGAAGCGGATCGCGCAAGGGCGCGGTGGGGTGCTCGCGATCCAGCCGCGAATCGACCTGCCGCTCCTGTACGACACGGCCGATCGCCCCGTGCTCGGACCGGTGAGCGCTGATGCCGAAGTTCGGCTGCTGTACGGCACCGGATACGGCCTTGGATCGCGGCGCGGCTTCCTCAGCGCGTCAGCCGGAATTGCACCGTGGCGTGAGGGACCGAGCGAAGTGCGCTACGACCTCACGCTTGGCCTCGACGCGTCCCGGCGTATTCTCGTGATGGGTCAGGCCTTCAACGTTGCGGCGTTCAGTGACGGGAACCTCGCCTACAGCGCGACGAAGCTCGGCGCGTCAGCCATGCTGCGCCTCAGCCCGCGAGTCGGTGTCCTTGCCGGGTATTATGCGGGTGTGTCGGGTCGCAACACCGCACGCGAACGAACCTTGTCCCTGGCCATCTGGTTGAGTCATGAACCCCGTGCTCCAGTCGTGCCCGGCCTGCCTCGCTGATCCCGCGGGACCGGCTGTCGTGCACGGCGGCGTGCCACGATGCGGCCAGTCGTGCTGGTCGCGCTGGCATGGCTCGGCGGTCGATGTCGTCAGACTCGATTACGGTCGAGATGACGGTGGGCAACAACTTTTCGGGCTACGAATGGCGCGTGGCGCTGATCGGCGATGGGGGCGAATGGTCAAGCGCGATCGTCAGGAACTCTGGTCGGAGGAGATCCCGTTGACCCGTCCCGACACCGCCGCCCAATGACACCCGAGGAGTTCCGCCGCCATGGGCACGCGCTGATCGATCGGATTGCGGACTATCGCGCGAACGTCGCGTCGCTCCCGGTGATGGCCACGACGGTGCCCGGTGCGATCCGGGCGCAGCTGCCGTCGGCACCGCCACACCATCCTGAACCCTTTGATGCCGTGATGCGCGATCTCGACCAGGTGATCATGCCCGGCCTGACGCACTGGCAGCATCCGTCGTTCTTCGGGTACTTCCCGAGCAATGGGTCGCTTGCAAGCGTGCTCGGCGACTACCTCAGCACCGGACTCGGCGTGCTCGGTCTCTCGTGGCAGTCGAGTCCGGCGCTCACCGAACTCGAGG
>JANMSC010000199.1:0-17604 GCA_031388885.1 Gemmatimonadales bacterium
CCAGTGGCCTGCATCGATCACCATGTCGGGCCGGGCGTACTCCCCGATGGGCCACGCTTCGTCGATCCCAGTGCGGCGGCAACGGGTGAGCTGATCGCGCTATTGGCGCGCGACGCCGGCTGGACCGTCACGCCGTCGGCGGCGCGCGCGCTCTACGTAGCACTCGTGACTGACACTGGCGGCTTCCGATTCTCGAACACGCGGCCCCGCACGCTGCGCGTCGCGGCAGACCTTGTCGAACTGGGTGTCGACACCGAGCAGGTCTATCTCGACGTCTACGCCAGTGCGCCAGCAGGTCGACCGCGACTCCTCGCCGAAGTGTTGCAGACGCTCGTGATCGAGGAAGACGTTGGGTTGGCGTGGGTCACGGTGCCGCCGGGCGCGCTCGAGCGGCACGACGTTGACCCCGACGATCTCGACGGTGTGGTCGAGCACGCCCGGTCGGTGCGCGGCGTTCGCATGGCGCTGCTCTTTCGCGAGATGTCAGGTGGCCGGATCAAGGTGTCGCTTCGGAGCGTCGGCCGAGTCGATGTCGCGGCGCTGGCGCGCCAGTTCGGCGGCGGTGGGCATACGAAGGCCGCTGGTGTCGCGATTCATGGCACCCTTGGCGATGTGCAGGCCACCGTGCTCGCGGCAGCCCGCGAGCTGCTCGGCGGGACTATCTTTGCTGCATGACAACGGACACGATGACCGACCCCTTTGAGCGCATCGAGCGCGCCCTGGACGAGCTCCGTCCCTACATCGCGTCGCACAAGGGAAGCGTCGAGGTCATCGACTTCGACCCGGCCGATGGACGCCTCATCGTGCGACTCGGCGGGACGTGCAAAGGGTGCGCTGCGTCCACCGTCACGTTGAAGCAAGGCATCGAGAAGCGGATCCGGCTTGCGGTGCCGGAAGTGCGTGTGGTTGAAGCGGTGTAGGGGAGATCGATGATTGATGGTCGATGATCGTGACGTTCCGGGCGTAGCGGACATCGCTTCTCGCTTCTCGCCTCTCGCTTCTCGACAAGGAAACACGCCTCTCATGCCCGACACCAAACACGACCAACTCTCCGCCGCACTCGACGGTGTGCCGAATCCCCGGACAGGCACCGGCCTGATTGCGTCCGGCATGATCACCGAGCTCGTTGTCGATGCCGCCACAGGCAACAGTAGCTTCACCATCCTGCTGCGACGCGATGATCCGGCCGCGCTGGTGCGCCACGCGCGACAGGCCGTCACGGGAGCCGGACTGCCGCAGCCGAAGATTGCGGTGGTCGATCCCGACGGCCCGGCGAAGACTACGCATGCGGCGCCGCCGGGCGGAGCCGCCGGGCCACCGGCCGCGCCCACGCCGATGGAGATTCCGGGGCTTGGACGCGTGATCGCGGTGTCATCCGGCAAGGGCGGGGTCGGCAAGTCGACCGTTGCGGTCAACCTCGCGATTGCCCTGCAGGAACGAGGATTGCGCGTCG
Organism: Gemmatimonadales bacterium; assembly: GCA_031388885.1. GTDB lineage: Bacteria > Gemmatimonadota > Gemmatimonadetes > Gemmatimonadales > GWC2-71-9 > Palsa-1233. Next base: position 1,454 of record JANMSC010000199.1, read on the forward strand.
GGATCATGGACGCCGACGTGTACGGCCCGAACATTCCGCGCATGGCGGGGATCTACGAAAAGCCGCCGGTGCGCGACGGCCTCATCCAGCCGCTCGATGCGTGGGGCGTCAAGCTGATGTCGATCGGATTCCTCATCGATCGCGATGCGCCCGCCATCTGGCGCGGTCCGATCATCATGAAGGTCATCAACCAGTTCCTGCGCGATGTCGCGTGGGGCGAGCTCGACGTGTTCATCGTCGATATGCCACCAGGCACCGGCGACGCGCAGCTCTCACTGGTGCAATCGGTGCTTGTCAGCGGTGCCATCATCGTGACCACCCCGCAGGAGATGGCGGTGGGCGATGCACTGCGAGGGGCGAAGATGTTCGAGCGGGTCAACGTGCCGGTGGTGGGAATCGTCGAGAACATGAGCGGCTTCCTCGATCCCGTCACCGGAATGCGCCACGACTTGTTCGGTAGCGGCGGGGGGCAACGCCTCGCCGATGAGCTCGGCGTCGACCTGCTCGGTCAGGTGCCGCTGCAGGCCGGACTGGCCGACGCCGCTGATGACGGCCGTCCGGTCGTGATCGACGCGCCTACGACCGCAGCGGCTGTGATGCTTCGAGAGATTGCGGACCGGGTGTGGGGGAAGGTGTCAGCGACGCGGGCGAAGTTGCCGATTCTGGAGGGATGACAACGCTCCTCCCTTCTCGCTCCTCCCTTCTCGCTCCTCCGTCATTCAATCCATTCGATATTCACACCCGCCATCGCCGTCTTCAACTCCACATCGATTTTTCGTGCGGCGCCATCAAACCCGGGCGTCGTCCAGATGTTCCCCTGCTTCTCGAGTCCGTCCGCATCGATTCGACTGAGGAATCGCTCTGCCACCAGGCGCACCCCGGTGCCGCGAGGAATGCGGAGTGTGATCGAACCCATCGCGAGGTCGATCACAACGCGTGCATTGCGGCGCCACTGCCCGCTGAAGTCGAGACTCGCGCGGCCGACCCCACCATCGATCCGCACCTCGCCGCACGCGGCATTGGCGAGATGCAGCACCGTGATCTCGGTGGCTCCGACGCTGAGTGTTGCCGACCGGCAGGTGCCGCGCGTTGGCGCGGAGAAATCCACGGTACCGCGCGTCGCACCGCTGCGCAGGGCAAACTCCGTCAGTATCAGCCCTCCCAGGTCGAGTCGTGCCTCGCTCGCGCCGAGATTGGCGGTGAGCGAGAGTGGCACACTCGCGGAGAACGCGACGTCCGCCGATTGTGCGAGTTGATCGCGCGACGACACGCGCATTCCACCCTTGCCGACCGACTCGAGCCCAAGACGAAGGATTCCGTTGCGTGGTTCGTACTGCTGGACCGGGGCGTAGCGCTCGGCGTCGTAGCGCAATTGCATGCGGTAGAGTTGCCCAGCCGATGCCGGAGCGAGCCGCACGGTGCCAGCGCCAAAGTCGAGCGTGGCGCGCAGTTGGCGTTCCCGACCGACCGCGCGTGAGGCGGTGAACGCGCGCATCGTCTGGGCTGCTGCGTGGTTGGCCGACGGGCCGGCGGCCCCGGCGGCTAGCAGCGCCAGGGCGAACCCATACCGGCGCGCAATCACGCTTCGTCCTTGGTCGGCCGCTTGACGGCAGGAACACCGAACTGCGGCGTGGCCCACAGGTACTCGTCGGTCATCATCTCGGGCGGCAGCAGGCGCCCTGCGAAGTGTTCGCGGATGCCGCCGCGCGACAGGATCGCGGCCCCGAATCCGACGGTCGACAGGAACCATGTGCCGAGGACCGCGGCGCCGAAGATGATCGCGCCTGCGATCGGTACCCATCCAAACGCGACCCACGCGAGCCACGTCGTTGCAATCGCGCCCATACCGGTGAGCAGGTAGCGGTAGGCGTTCGGCGACACCATCAGTCCGCGCGCCATGCGGCGCCGCGTGATGGTCTCGCCCATCGCGTGCGCCACCGCAAACACACCGCCGAGTATCGCGACGATCGCGAGCAACGCGTAGGTCACCACCGCGAACGGTACCAGAAGTGCGCCAGCGACGGTGAGCACCAAGCCAACCACGAGCATCCCGAACGTCGGCAACAGCAGTATCTGGCCGAGCAGGCCGACGGTGAAGCTGCGCCCGAACGAATGCACCACGGTATCGGAGACGATCTCGAGGTTTGGTCGCCCGAAGGTCACCAACCCGAATCCGAGCACGAGCAGTGTCAGGAAGACGCCGACCAACCCGGCGCCGCGCTCTGCGATGATGCTCGGTATCGACAGCGACGCTTGCGCCAGCGGTGCGGCCGCTTCGAGGTTGGTCACGGTACCGGTGATGCTCCCGCCGAGTTCACGCACACGCCCGCCGATCGCGAGCACGTCGCCGACAATCACGGCACCGGGGTGCACCGTGATATCGCCGTCGAGCGTCACGAGGTTGCCTTCGATTCGTCCGTGGACTTCAGCGTCACCTTTCAGCACGACCATGTGGCCACGCACCGTTTCGGCTGAACCAACGGAGAGGTGTCCGATGCGCGCGGCGCCGCCGACAACTGTCAGTCGAGTCTGGGCGACGGGAATGCGGAGGGCCGCGCGGAGGTCGCGTTCGAGCTGGCCCGGGTTGTCGAGCCTGGCCGGAGAGACCGTGGGTCCCTGGGCGTCGGCCTGCTGGACCGCCTGCGGAGCGGGACCTGAATTGGTGAACAGGATGAGCGGGAGGAGATCGCGGACGCGCGCCACCGTCTCACCGATCGGCCCACGGGGGTCGGCGTGGAGCCGCACCAGCGGGAAGAGCAGGATGACTGTCAGGAGCGCCCGAGCGGGGGTGGCGCTACCAGCCCGCATCGGCCGCGGGCTCGGCGAGGAGTCGACGGAGGCCGATGAGTGCGGCCGCATACAGGCTGGCGGCGATCGCCACCGCGGGTAGGGCCCGAGCGGGCGAGGCCAGCGTGTCGCGGACCCCACCGAACCAAGGCTGCTCGGCGGCGTTGGCCGCCACCGCCTGGATCGATGCCCAAAGTGTCTGGCCGACGCCCTGGAGCGCCGGCGACGACCAGTTGAATGCCTCGGTCGGGTTGGCGGCGGCCCAGGCGAATCCGGCGGCCACCGTTCCACTGCCGACCAGTGCCGCGATGGCCACCCGGCGACGGGCAGCGCGCTCGCGGGGCGACGCCACAACGATGGCCTCGACCAGCGGTCTGCGAATCGCGACCCTGTGCATGACCCGGTCGGCGAATCCGGTGGGTGGATCGAACGTTGGCAACGCGCGCAACGCGACCACGACGCGCTGGTCGAGTTCGACCATCGTGCGGCACAGTATGCACGTCCCAAGGTGCGACAACGCACGATCGACGGTGTTGCCGTCGAGCAACCCGTCGAGTTCGTCTGCGGTCAGGTGGTGCGTGTCGTGCGTGCTCATGGTGTGGCCTCCTACGGTCAGAATCAGGTACGGGTTTCAGTCGTCGCGGGTGTCGGCAAGCAGGATGCGAAGTTCGTTGCGGGCGCGGTGGATGTAGGTCTTCACCGTGCCCAGCGGGAGGCCGAGCATCTCGGCAATCTCTTCGTAGGGGCGGCCGTCGACGTGACGGAGGATGATGCAGCTTCGGTACTCGGGACGGAGCTGACTGATTGCAGCCTCGATCTGCGCGCCGAGTTCGCGCGACGCCACTTCGTCGAGCTGTGTTTCGCGGGTATCGCCGATCTGCAGGGTGGTGGCTTCGATCGCGTCGGCGGTTTCAGCGTGCGGCGATCCGTCGAGCGAAAGTGTGTCGAGGGAGCGCTTGCGGAGATGATCGATCGCGGCGTTGTTTGCGATCTTGAAGATCCAGCTCGAAAATTTGTACTCGGGCCGGTAGGTATCGATCGCATTGAGGACCTTGACGAACGTCTCCTGCGCGAGATCCTCGGCGAGCTCGCGGTCGCGGACCATGCGATACACCAGCGAGAAGATCGGACGCTGGTACCTGCGGATGAGCTCCCGGTAGGCCGAATCGTGTCCGAGGACGGCGAACTGGACCACATCCTGGTCGGACAGCGAGCGCCAATCGGCCGGTGTGCGTCCGGTCACGGCGGGGGCCGCGTTGCGGCGGTGTTCATTGGGCCGGTAACTTTGGCGCTGATGCCCCCACCTGACGAGCGGCTACCGGTCACGGGAGGGGACGCCAAGCGAGAGTACGTGCGCGGCGTCTTCAACGAGATCGCTCCGCGCTACGACGTGCTCAATCACATCCTGTCGCTCAACGCCGATCGTGGCTGGCGTCGCGCCGCGGTGAACGAGCTTGGTTGGGAGAGGATGCCCGTCGGTCGTTACCTTGACCTCTGTGCTGGTACGCTCGATCTCGCGGCGGAGCTCGGCAACCGCGAAGGCTTTACCGGTCACGTGATGGCGGCCGATTTTGTTCCGGCGATGCTCGTCCTCGGCACGACGAAGTCGGCGCGAGTGCAACCGGTCGCGGCCGATGCACTGCGTCTCCCCTTCGAAGACGCATCGTTCGACGGGGCCACGGTGGGGTTCGGGGTGCGCAATCTCATGGACCTCGATGCGGGGCTCCGGGAGGCGGCGCGGGTACTCAGGCCGGGTGCGCGGCTGGTGGTGCTCGAGTTCAGCACGCCTGGCTGGCAACCAATGCGCAGCCTGTATCTGGCGTACTTCCGGCACGTGCTGCCGCGCGTCGGCCGGCTGGTCTCGAAACATAGAAGTGCCTATGACTGGCTACCAGCGTCGGTGCTCGCCTTCCCCGAACCACCGGTGTTTGCCGACCGATTCAGCGCCGCCGGGTTCGACGACGTCCGCTGGCGGACGCTCTGGGGCGGTATCGTTGCGATTCACGCAGGAGTGCGAAGGAGCCCATGAGCATCGACTCGTTGCCCGACTACATCACCGCGATCGACCAGATCGGTGAGCTCGTGCGAATCCGCCAACCGGTGCACACGCACCTGGAGATCGCCGAAATCGCTGATCGCGTCATGAAGATGCCCGGCGGCGGGCCAGCGTTGCTGTTCGAACGACCGGTGCTCGCCAACGGGCAGGAAAGCACGATGCCGGTGGCGATCAACCTCTTCGGGTCGATGCGCCGGATTTGTCTGGCGTTCGGCGTGGAGAGGCTTGATGAGATCGGCGAGAGGATCGGCGAGCTGGTCAACATGAAGGTGCCCGATGGCTTGATGGCCAAGCTGTCGATGCTGCCGCGGCTGGCCGAGGCCGCGAAATACCCTCCTCGAGTGCGTTCTGGACGACCGCCGTGCCAGGAGGTGGTGCTTCGCGGCGACGAGATCGATCTCGACCGCATTCCGTTCCTGCAGACGTGGCCGGGTGACGGTGGGCGCTACATCACGTTGCCGATGGTGATCACGCGCGATCCCGGCCGCGGCACACGCAACGTGGGGATGTATCGGGTGCAGGTGCAGGGGAAGCGTGAACTGGCGATGCACTGGCAGCGACACAAGAGCGGCGCGGCGCATTGGCGCGCGATGGCCGAACGTGGCGAAACGATGCCGGTCGTGATCGCGCTGGGCGGCGACCCGACAGCGATCTACTCGGGGTCGGCTCCACTGCCGCCGGGAATCGATGAATTCCTCTTTGCCGGATTCATTCGCCGCACCCCGGTCGACCTGGCGCGGGCAGTAACGTGCGAGCTCGACGTGCCAGCCGAAGCCGAGATCGTGATCGAAGGGCACATCGATCCGTCGGAACCGCTGGTGATGGAAGGCCCGTTTGGCGACCACACCGGCTTCTATTCGCTCGCCGACAAGTATCCGTTGATGCACGTCACGGCGGTGACGATGAAGCGCAATCCGGTATATCCAGCAACCCTGGTTGGTCGTCCGCCGATGGAGGATTTCTGGCTGGGGCACGCGACGGAACGCATCTTTCTGCCGTTGCTCAAGCTCACCGTGCCGGAGATCGTCGACTACCACATGCCGGCGGTCGGGATCTTTCACAACCTCGTGTTCATCAGCATCGACAAGCAGTACCCGGGGCAGGCCTTCAAGGTGATGCACGCGATGTGGGGTCAGGGCCTGATGGCGCTGTCGAAGGTGCTCGTCGTGGTCGACAAGGAGGTCGATGTCCAGAACCCCGACGAAGTGTGGTGGATCGCGCTCAACAACATCGATCCCCAGCGCGATGTGGAGTTTGCGCGCGGCCCGATGGACGTGCTCGATCACGCGTCGAGGAGCTTCACGTTCGGGAGCAAGATGGGAATCGATGCCACGCGGAAGTGGCCGGAAGAAGGATTCACCCGCGAGTGGCCCGACCGGATCGAGATGGACGACGCGACGAAACAGCGAGTGGATGAGATGTGGAAGGAGTTGGGGATAGCGCCGTGAACGAGAAGACCTTTGCCGGACCATCGGCGCTCGCGCAGTGGTCGAGCTTCGTCAAGCTGCCCCATACCGTCTTCGCACTGCCGTTCGCGATGGTCGGTGTGCTTGCCGCGTCACTGGTCGCACCCGTCACGCTGCGAACGGTTGCGTTGGTGGTAGTGGCGTTCAGCGCCGCCCGTTTCGTGGCGATGGGCTTCAACCGCATCGCCGACCGCACGTTCGACGCCCGCAATCCGCGCACCATGGCTCGGGAGATTCCAGCTGGTGTCATTTCGGTGTCCCAGGCCACGGCTGCGGTCGCACTGGCGGGAATCGTCTTCGTCGGTGCCGCCGCCCTGCTCAATCCGCTCTGCCTCATGCTCTCGCCGGTGGCGCTGGTGTGGATCGTGAGTTACAGCTATGCGAAGCGCTTCACGCATTGGCCCCATCTCTGGTTGGGCCTGGCGCTGGCGATCGCGCCGGTCGGTGGATGGCTGGCGGTGACCGGAGCCTGGAGCGAGCCGTGGTGGTTATTGCTGGTCGTCACGGTGGCGGTGATGACGTGGGTCGCGGGATTCGACATTTTCTATGCGCTGGCGGATGAGGGTTTTGATCGGGATCAGGGATTGCGCAGCGCTGTGGTGCGCCTCGGCCAGCGCCGCGCGATCTTCGTCGCGAAGATGCTGCACGGCGTTACGATTCCGGCACTGGCTGCATTCGGCTGGTACGCTGGCTTCGGCGTGTGGTACCTGATTGGCGTCGGCTGTGCCGCCGGGATTCTCATGTACGAGCATCACCTCGTGCGTCCTGGCGATCTCTCGCGACTCGACGCGGCGTTCTTCACCATGAACGGGATCATGAGCTTGATTGTGCTGACGTTCGCTGGCATCGACCGAATCGCGGGATGATCGATGATGGATGATGGATGATCGATGGGCGATGGGCGACGTTCGAGCGGCAAGGTACGGGGGGGCCGCCAGAGGAGGCTCGGCTGTCTGAGCGCGCTCTGGCGCGCGAGTTCCGAGCCGACGGTTGGTGGCTTCCCCGTACCGCGCCGCCGTAACTTCGCCAGGGTGAAACCCAACGGCTAACGGGTCACGACCCCGGAGCATCGCACATGAGCCAACTTCCAATCGTCCTCGCCATCACCGGCGCCTCCGGTGCACCGTACGCCGTGCGCCTGCTCGACGTGCTGGCCCGCGAGCGTGTACCGACGGAGTTGATCATTTCGGGGCACGGTTGGCGCCTGCTCGACACCGAGTCAGGCATCGGGAACGAAGCGGCGCTGCGCGATGCGACGGGCGGCGACTGGTCGATGGTGACCCTCTTTCCCGATACCGATCGCGGTGCCGCGCCGGCGTCGGGCTCACACCGCACCCGCGGCATGGTGATCTGCCCGTGCTCGATGGGCACCGTGGCCGCGATCGCGTGCGGCACATCGCGCTCACTGATCGAACGCGCCGCCGACGTGATGCTGAAGGAACGCCGCAAGCTGATTCTCGTGCCGCGCGAAACGCCGCTGTCGCTGGTGCACCTGCGCAACCTCGTTGCGGTGACCGAAGCGGGGGCCGTCGTCATTCCTGCAGCACCCGGGTTCTATCACCGGCCAGCGACCATTGCGCAGTTGGTCGATTTCATCGTCCAGCGAATCCTTGACCAGCTCGACCTCGACATCCCACTCGCCCCTCGCTGGCAGGGCTGACCCGTGCGACTCGGCGTGATCAGCGACACCCACGGATTGCTGCGGCCAGAGGTGTTCGCGGTGTTTGAGGGCGTCGATCATATCCTTCATGCCGGTGACATCGGATCGCTCGACATCCTGACGGAGCTTGAAGCAATCGCTCCCGTGACAGCGGTGTACGGCAACACCGATGGATTTGACGTACGAGCACGACTCCCGAAAGTCGCGGAAATCCGACTCGACGGATTCGGTATTGTCGTCACCCATGGCCATCAGTTCGCGCGCGTCGTCACCCCGGCCACGCTACACGACGCCTTCCCGTCCGCAGACATCATCATCTACGGTCACACCCACCGCCCGCTGCTCGAGATCGTCGACGTCGTGGTGACCGTGATGAATCCCGGTGGCGCAGGAGCGCGGCGCTTTGACCTGCCCGCGTCAGTCGGGATCCTCGAACTCGAGCCCGGGATCCCGCCGCGCGGGCGGCTGGTACCGTTGACGGGGATGGACGAGGACTGAAGGGAGAAGGGAGAAGGGAGAAGGGAGAAAGCAATCTGAGTCGCTCTTCTCTCTTCTCCCTTCTCCCTTCTCCCTACTCATGCTTGTCTAGTCGACAGCCGGTGCCCGCGTCTTCGGATTGATCCCCATGCCGACAATCTTCCCCTGGTCGTTGAAGACCCAGCGAATTACCACCTCGTCGCCTGCGAGCTCGCTGAACTCACCAGCGTGCCAGAATTGGAGTCGGCCGACGTTGCTCCCTTGTCTCAAGTTGCACCAATGAAACGTCGGCGTCACGCGACGCTGACCACTATGGGCGGCCGCTCGTCCTCAGTCGTTCCAGGAGCGCGCCGAGCTGGCGAATTTCCTCACCGTAGCGGGCCCAGTCGCCTTGCCGCTGCGCGTCAATCGCCGCGTCGTAGTGGCGCTGCGCCTCGCCGATCGTCGCTTGCGTCGCCCTGTCGGTGGTGCCGCCGGGCGTCGGCGCCGGGGACGTGGCCGCCGAGGTGTCGGCACGCGCCACGCCTGGAGCGCGCCCGGATCCGACGCTTCCGCCAAACATGTCGGAGAGTGCAGCGTCCAGCGTCTCCCGCATGATGACCTGGTTCTGGTAGGCCACCACCACTCGCTTGAGTTCCGGGATCATCCCGCCCTCGGCCTGCAGGTAGATGGGCTGGACGTAGAGCAGCGACTCCTCAATCGGGATCACGAGCAGATCGCCCCGGATCACCTGGGAACCGCGTTGATCCCAGAGTGACACCTGACGGGAGATCTCGGTATCCTGGTTGATCCGGTTCTCGATCTGGCGCGGACCGAACACCAGGCTTTGCCTCGGAAAGCGATAGACGCGAAGCTTGCCGTAGTGCTCCGCGTCGTTCCGCGCGACCATCCAGGCGGCAAGGTTGTCCTTCCCGCGCGGCGTGAACGGGGCCATGTAGATGAATTCGGCCGCCTTCTCGTCAGGGAGTCGCATGACGATGTGCCTCATGAAGGGCACCGCTTGATCGTTGCGGGTCACCACCGGTACCTGCCATTCATCTTCCCGATTGTAGAACGTGGCTGGAGTGTCCATGTGGTAGGTGACATATCGGGATGTCTGCGCACGGAAGAGTTCGTCGGGATACCGGATGTGGGCGCGCAGGTCGTCGGGCATCTCGTCGAGCGCCTTGAAGATGCCAGGGTACACCTTGGCCCAGGTCTGGATCAGCGGATCGGCCGGGTCGGCGACATACGGTGTCATGGTGCCGTGATAGGCGTCAATGACGATCTTCACGCTATTGCGGATGTAGGCGATGCCGTCACTGGCACGGAACGAATAGGGATACCGGCTCGTGGTGGTGTAGGCGTCCTGGATCCACTGGAGGGTGCCGTCGTCGGCCACGACCATGTAGGGATCGCGATCGAGTCGCAGGAACGGGAACGCCTTCTTCACGCGCGCCACGATGTTGCGGTGAAAAAGAATTCTGCTTTCGGCGCCGATGTCACCCGACAGCAGGATCTTGGAGGAGCCGAACTGCGCGGCAAGAATCGCGCGGCGCACAATACCCCCCACGCGCACCCCACCACGCCCACCGTACGGTCGGTAGATGTTCTCGTCGCCGGCGGGATAGTCGAACTCCCGTTGCTTGGTTCCAACGAACACGAAGTCATCCGTGAGCTCGCCGAAGTAGATCTGCGGGCGCGACACGCGCAGCGAGCCGGTGGTGGAGGGTGGGAGGTCCTTGACGAACAGCACCGGCAGGCCTTCGGCGGTCACCTGGTTGACCGGGCTGAGGGTGAGGCCCATGCCGTGGGTGAAGGTCAGGTGCACGTTGATGAAGGTCCGGGTAGGCAGCGACGCCGAATTCAGTTCGCGCGGCGCCAGCAACACCTGCCGGTATCGACCATCGATCCAGTATCGATCGTCGTCCACCGAGACGAAGTCGTAATAGGTGCGGATCTCCTGGATCTGGCTGAAGGTGCGCAGCAACGGCTCCCGATCCCAGAGACGTACATTGTCGATGGTCGGTGCGTTTTCGCGGATGCTGGCGAGGCTGAGGGTCGCTTCTCCGACGAGATCACGCACTTCGACGCTGTCGATGCCCCACGCGAGCCGCGTTGCCGTGATATGATGTGCGAGATACGGTTCTTCGCGGGTGAGTTCGGTCGGGGCGACCACGAACTTCTGCACCACACCGGGGATGAGCGACCGGCCCACGACTGACACGATGGCATACCCCGCGAGCGCGATCACGGCGTTGAGTCCGAGGTGTCCGCGCACGCCACCGACGATCACGGCGATGGCGGCGAGGACGGCGGCGACCGCGGCGACCCGCAGCGCGGGCAGTGTGGCGTGCATGTCGGTGTAGCTGGCGCCCACCAGCGGCCCGGTGGTGGAGAACAGCAGGTTGGACGTGTCGACAAACCAGAGCTGCGCCGCCCAGAGGAGGAACATCGTGGCCAGCAGGATGGCGAGGTGCATCCCGGCCGACGGCTCGACCCGCAGGCGACGCGGCAGGACGACGACATCGCCGCGGAGGAAGTAGATCACGACCAGCATGGTCAGCAGCAGCGCGACCAGGCTCGCCAGCACACCGAGCAGCGCGGCGACGGCCGGCAGCGTAAACACATAGAACCCGATGTCGCGTCCGAAGATCGGGTCGGTGGAGCCGAACGCTGTGCTGTGCGTCGCTTGCAGCACAAGCTCCCAGAGCGCATTCGCTCCGAGGCCGAACATCAGGCCCACCACCACCGCGACCGGCCGTGTCAGGCGCCGCATGAGGCGCACGAGATTCAGCATCTGCTCGCCCGTGGCGCCGTGCAGCTGCATGATCGCGTCGATCACCGCGCCACGCTGTGCAAATGCAAGATTGAAGTACACCAGTCCGCCGCTAATCAGCGCTCCGCCAACGAACAGCAGGGCGCGAGTGGTCAGCGTGCGACTGAACAGCACCTCGAACTGGAGTTCCTGGAACCACCAGTAGTCGACCAGGAGGCCGGTCGCGGCTGGCAGGATCACCACGACGACGAGCGCCGATAGCGTCATGATGACGGCGGGAAGGCGGCGGGTCATGGAAGGATGAGTCCGGGTTGGGGTGTCAAATAAGTCTAGCGGAATGTGGAACGTCGCGTCGGTGTCCAGTGCAGTCCCGATCGGTCAATTCCACTGCTCCAGAGGAACCGTGTGCCGCCACGCGCCGGGTCGGGTCCTGAACCAGTGCATCACGAGCAGGCGCTCATGGAGCCGGTCGGGCTCGACGCGGGTGGGTGAAGCCGGCGGGCGCGCGAGTTCCTCCCGCACCGCAGCCGCGAACGCCTGCCGCTCGAACGGAGTCGTCGGGTCGGGCCACCCGCCGCGAACCTCACCACTGCGGATCAGATAGGCGCGGTCGTCGCCGTGGCTCCCGGGGTCGCGGTACACAAACGTGAGTAGCTCCAGCGCGGCGCGCGCGCGCGTCGTTGCGGCCAGCACCCACTCGAGTGCCTCGAACTTCTCGCGCCAACGAACGGCCCCCGCGTAATCGCCGCTCGCGGCACGTGCGGTCATCTCGGCCACCACGCGATCGACCGGGGCGATACCTCGGCCTTCGCAGAACGCCGCCGCCAGATCGACCTGCACGCGGTAGTCAGGCTCCGACACCTCGCCCGCGCACGGTGCGAGGCAACTGCCGAACTCGAATCGCGGGCATGCCGCGCGCCGCGGCGCCCCGAACAGGTCGGCCTGTTCGGCGAAGTGCATCGGGGCGTCGCCGCGGCAGTCGCGCAGTGCGAGCAGGTCCGACAACACCCGCGCGGCATCGGCGGTGCGCCGGCCGGAGCGGATTGGCCCATAGACCCTGCCCGGGTGCCGTTCGGGTGCTCGCGTGGCGATGAGCCTCGGCGCGCGTTCGTCTGTCAGGACGAGGAAGAACCATCCACGTGACCGGTTCATCGCGACGTTGTACGGCGGACGATGCTTGCGGATCAATCGCAATTCCGACAGCGCCGCAGCGAACTCGCTCGGTGCGTAGTCGAAGCGGATGTCGCTGGTGGCGTGAAGGATCCGGGCGCCCTTGTCGTCGGGGTACTTCGCGCGAAAGTACGACATGACCCGGGTGCGCACGCTCTTCGCCTTGCCGACGTAGAGGATGCGACCCGACGCATCGAGCATCCGGTAGGTACCCGGACGATCTTCGGCCAGGCGCTGAATCCGGAAGCGAAGGGCGGCGAGGTCGCCGGCGGGAAGAGAGAGCGCGAGAGAACTCACACCTGAGAATAACGGGGAGGGAGAAGCGAGAGGCGAGAAGGGAGAAGGGAGAAGGGAGAAGGGAGAAGGGAAGGGCGTATACATTGAATGCCCGCGCATCGCGACCTACTTTCAGGGAGCAGGCATGCCACGACTCTGGGTCACAACTTGCTTCGCAGCTGTAGTCGTGGCGACCGGCCCATCTGCCTGGGCGCAGGAGCCGAACTTTGGCCGCGCACTCACCATGACGAGCACCGAGCTGGTCGTCGGACAGCCGGTCAACTGGTACGGCCCGGGTGTCGTGTACACCTACCGGCTCGATGCATCGGGTACGTGGCGCGAACGATCGCGCCTGGTGGCGTCGGATTCGTCGCGGATGGACGACTTCGGGCGCACGCTGGCGATCGACGGCAACACCCTCGTCGTCGGTGCCCCGCGTAAGCGTGGCCCATCGGGTGTTGTGTACGTGTTCACGCGGTCATCGGCGAGCGCCGCTTGGCGACAGACGGGCATCATCGTGCCGCCGCGGTCCGGCGATCATGCAGACTACGCGAGCGCGCTCGCGCTCTCAGGTAATGACTTGCTCGTTGGTGCGCCTGCGGCAGACTCGACCGGCGTGATCTACCACTTCCGGCGTGCGGGGCGCAGCTGGCGTCAGCACGCTGTGATCCGCCCTGAAGGCGGCGCGGGGATGGTGGGCTTCGGCCGGACGATGAGCCAGCAGGGTGAGTGGCTCGTGGTCGGTGCGCCGGCCGCGGATTCCGGCGGCGGCCGAGTGTTCTTCGCTCGGCGCGACGCGAGTGGCAATTGGGGTGCGCCGAGCGCAGTAAGCGTCCCGCGCGCGCCGGGGCCACCGGCGCGCTTCGGATCGGCGGTACTAGTGACAGGCGACAAGGCGTATGTCGGTGCTCCCGGAGCGCGGTCGGTCGTCGTGCTCACTCTCGATACTGCGGGGACGTGGGCGCACGCGTCGACCCTGGTTGCCGCTGACTCCGCGCGAGGGACGCAGTTCGGCTTCTCGGTCGCCGCGGTCGGCCGTGAGGTCTGGGTCGGTGCGCCCGGCACGAACGCGTCGAATGGTCGCGTGCACCGTTTCGCGCCGAACGGTGTCGGCGGATGGCGCGGCGAACGCTTCGACGCCGACTCGGCGAGCGGTTCGTCGTGGCCGTTCTCGTTCGGCTACGCGATGGCGTCGTCCGGAGATCGTGCGGTGGTCGGGATGCCGACGCGCGACTTCGGTGAGGGACGCGTGCTGGCCGTTGCGAAAGCTGGCGACGCGTGGCGGCCGAGCCAGATGCTCGAGGGCCGGATCTACACCATCGGCCGGGCGGTGACACCGGGAGCGAAATGCCGCAACGGAAAGATCGGCGAGTTCACCTGCTCGAACATGGAGCTCGTGGCGCACATGCCGGTGAGCGCGCTGGGCGGCGAGCGCGGTGTCTGGGTGAACGACGTCTGGGGGTGGACCGATCCCGAGACCGGGAAAGATTATGCCCTCGTTGCGAGGCGTGACGGGATGTCGTTCGTGGAAGTGAGCAATCCGTCCGGACCGAAATTGATCGGCAACCTGCCGCGCACTCGAGGCGTGCCTCCCTCTGTCTGGCGGTCGATCAAGGTGCTGAACAATCACGCCTACATCGTGGCCGATGGTGCGAATGCGCATGGCATGCAGGTGTTCGATCTCACACGATTGCGCGGCGTGGGCGTCGCGCCTGTGGTGTTCGAACCCGACACCACCTATCACAACGTGCACAGCGCGCACAATGTCGTGGCCGACACCGCGTCGGGGTTCCTCTTCATCGTGGGTGCCAACGGCGGTGGCGAGACCTGCGGCGGTGGCTTGCACATGGTTGATGCTCGCCATCCAACGCGTCTGGTGTTCGCCGGCTGCTACAACGATCGCGCCGGATCGAACAGCAGGGGCTACACCCACGACGCCCAGTGCCTCGTCTACCGGGGTCCCGACGTGCGATATCGCGGGCGGCAAATCTGCATCGCGTCGAACGAATCGGAGATAAACATCTCCGACGTCACCGACAAGGCGAAACCCGTCATGGTCGGTCGCAACGGCTATCCCAACGTCTCGTATGCGCACCAGGGGTGGTTCGACGACGAGCAGCGCTACTTCTACATGAACGACGAGGGCGACGAACTGGATGGAAAGGTGGCCGGCACGCGTACCATCGTCTGGGACCTGGCCAAGCTCGACGATCCGATCGTTGTGCGGGAGTACATCGGGCCGGTGAAGGCGTCGGACCACAACCTCTTCGTCAAGGGGAACCGCGTCTACGAATCGAACTACGGCAGCGGGCTCCGGGTGCTCGACATCACCGACCGGACCCGTCCGCGGGAGATCGGCTTCTTCGACAGTGCGCCGCTCAACGACGACGGCCCGGGTTTCAGCGCCGTGCAAAGTGGGGCGTGGAGCAACTATCCGTTCTTCAAGAGCGGGATCATCGTGTTCACCAGCGTGCGGGAAGGATTGTTCATCGTGAAGGTCGTGGATGGGGTGCCGATCAGTTGATGCTCGCGGCTGAAACCGCGGCTCGGCGCACTGAGCGGCTGAAGTGGCACGCGCGCGGGCGCCCGTTCGTCGAGAGCCCTGGGAACGGCGCAACCTTCCGTACTTGAGCGCGTGCGGGAGATGGCGGTGGCGGCGTGAGGCCCCTGAGACACCAGCACGTTCGTCGCGTGCATCTGATCCCGACCTTCCATCAGGAATATCTCATGACCACTCACTTCCGCGCTGCTCCGCTGGCACTGTTGCTCTTCCTGTCCGCCGGTGTGTCCGCCACCCCGGCGCAATCGATCGATCAGCCGATGGTCGCGAAGATCCGCGAGGAAGGGCTGCAGCGTTCGCGCGTCATGGATCTCGAGAGCTACATGACCGACGTGCTCGGCGCTCGGCTCACGCTCTCGGGTGGCATGCAACGCGCGCAGGTGTGGGCACAGCAGGAGATGGCTCGGATTGGCCTCAGCAACATCACGGCCGAACCATTCATGGACTTCGGCGTGACATGGGACAACGAGTACGTGTCGGTCCACATGCTCGAGCCCGACTACTCGCCGATGGTGGGATACCCGATCGCTCACACCCCGGGCACCGATGGCAAGCAGGTGGCGCAGGCGATTGTCGTCGACCTGCTGACCAAGGCCGACCTCGAAACGCTCCGCGGCAAGCTCAGGGGGATGGCGGTGCTGGCGACGCCACCGGCGACGATTGACATCGTCGCGATGACCAACGGTGTGCCACGGCGCACCGAGGCCGAGCTCAAGGTACTGGAGGAGACAGTGATCGTGCCGGTGCGTCCGACTGCCGCGCGCACCGTACGCAACTCGGAGCTCCTCACGGCCGAAGAGAAGATGGCGTTCTACAAGGCAGAGGGCGTCATCGCTGTACTGCAGAGTGAGAGCGGCTGGCTCGGAGCGGTGCGCGGCTTCTCGCGCCCCGGGTCACGCACCGATCAGTGGTCCCGCGCCGGCGACCTCGCCGCACCGGTG
>JANMSC010000207.1:0-2883 GCA_031388885.1 Gemmatimonadales bacterium
GCACAGCATCGACATGTGCGCCTACGAGGTCACCTCCAAGGGCCTGCTGATCGGCGAGCCGATGCGGGGCTACCGTGCCCTGACCAGTGGCATCCCCGGGCCGTGGTCACCCGAGGCAGGCCAGGCTGTTCCGGAGTTGCAAACCAACCGCACCCCGAAACCCCGCCCCCCGACGACGACGACCCCGAAGCCGAAGCCCGGAAGGAAGAACGCAAAACGCAGGGCCCCGTGAAGAACACCGCCCGCACCGCTCCCGGGGGCAACATGGAGCTGCAACCGCGCGAGATGAACGAGGCGCTGCCGGCGCTGGAATCGGTTCTTTGCACTGAGGAGTTGCACCGCCGGCCGTCGCGTCCGCCGGACTATGAGAGAGAGAGCCGTGCGCTGGTATCGCTGGCACAATCACTGGCTGATTCGCCGCGCACCATTCTTCAGGCATTGGCCGACACGATCCTGAAGGTTTTCCAGTGCGGCTCGGCCGGGATCAGCCTCGTCACAGAAGACGAAAAGAGGTTTCACTGGCCGGCGATCGCTGGCGTGTGGGAGCCGCACATCGGCGGCGGCACGCCGCGTGACTTCGGCCCCTGCGGCGACGTGCTCGATCGCAACTGTCCCTTGCTGTTCAGACACTTCGAGCGGCGCTACCCCTATTTCCTGCCGCTGACGCCTCCGGTCGAAGAGTGTCTGCTGGTTCCTTTCTATGTCGAGGGGCAAGCGGTCGGCACGATCTGGGCGATTGCGCATGACGATCGGCGCAAGTTCGACAGCGAAGACCTGCGGATGCTCGTGAGCCTGGGCACGTTCGCCTCGGCCGCCTACCAAGCAGTGGTGCACTCGCAAGTGCTCGAAGCGCAATCCCATGCACGCCAGGACACCGCGCAAACCCTGCGCGACATGAACGAGGCGCTGCTGGTGTCCTCGGTCCGCCAGCACGAGCGGACCGAGCTGGCAGCAAAGGCGGACGCGTTGGTGCGCGAGAGCAACGCCAGGTTCGAGTCACTTTTCGATGCCTCCCCGGTCGGCATGTACCTAGTGGACGCCGACCTGCGCATCCGGTTTGTCAGTCAGAAGGCACTCCCGGTCTTCGGCGACATCGGAGAGCTGGTCGGCCGGGACTTTCGCGAGGTGCTTGAAATCCTGTGGGGCGCCGCCATCGCCGAGGAAATCCTCGCGCGATTCCGGCACACGCTCGAAACCGGTGAACCGTTCACCGCACCGGAGTTTTCCGAGGCGCGATTCGACCGCCCGGCAAAGGAGTCCTACCACTGGCAGATTCATCGCATCGTCACGCCAGACGGGCGATTCGGCGTGGTCTGCTACTTCATGGACATCTCAGCGCAAATGCAGTTGTCCAACGAATTGCGGCAGAGTGCCGCCGACCTGTCCGAATCCGACCACCGCAAGAACGAGTTCCTCGCGATGCTCGCCCACGAGCTTCGTAACCCCCTCGCTCCGATTCGTTACGCACTCCAGATCATGCAGCTCGCGAAGGGCGACACGTCGGCCGTTGTGTCGGCGGCGGCGATGATGGAGCGCCAGATCAGCCAGATGGTTCGGCTGGTGGATGACCTGCTCGACGTGAGCCGGATCAGCCGCGGCAGGATCGAGCTCCGACGGGGACGAGTCGAGCTCGCGTCGGCAGTACACCACGCGCTCGAAGCTGCCCGACCGCTGGCCGAGGACATGCATCACGAGTTGACCGTCACGGTCACGCCACAACCGGTGTGGCTCCACGCCGACCCGACCCGACTGGCCCAGATCATTGGCAACCTGATCATCAATGCCAGCAAGTACACCAACGAAGGTGGTCGTATCAGCGTCACCGTCAATCAGGAGGACGAGCACGCGGTGATCCGGGTGAAGGATACCGGCATCGGCCTCGCGCCCGACCACCTGCTTCGCATCTTTGACATGTTCGTGCAGGTCGATACGTCCCTGGAACGGTCGGTCGGCGGGCTGGGGATCGGCTTGACGTTGGTGAAAATCCTGGTGGAGTTGCACGGAGGCACGATAGAAGCCCGGAGTGCAGGCATCGGGCACGGCAGCGAGTTCGTGGTACGCTTGCCGGTGTTGGTCGATGCTGCTGATTCGCTGGCTGCGTTTCCCGGCAGTGTGCCCACGACCTCAGCCGCCCGCCGCATCCTCGTCGTCGATGACAACGAAGACTCGGCCAATAGCCTCGCCGAGTTGCTGCGGCTGAGCGGCCATGAAGTGCACACCGCCTACGATGGTCTCGCGGCGGTCGCAGCGGCGGAAACCATTCAGCCAGAGGTGATGCTGCTCGATATCGGTCTGCCGAAACTGAACGGTTACGAGGTGTGCCGCCGGATTCGTGACGAGGCGTGGGGCAAGCCAATGATGATCGTAGCGCTGACAGGCTGGGGGCAGGACGAAGACCGGGAGAGGTCCCGTGACGCGGGGTTCGACGGCCACGCGGTCAAGCCGGTGGATTTCACCATGCTGACGCACATACTGGCGGAGGGCCGGCCGACGGCACCGTGAGAACGGTTACGGCACAAGATCGCGCAGCGCACACAGGATAGTGTCGAGCCGTCGCACCGGATGCGCGCCACGCACCCGCACGCTGCGGTCGAAGAAGTTCCAGGTGGTGTAGCCGTCTTCCGAGGCGGGCTCAAGCAGGAACGCCGCCACCACTCCCATTCGCTGATCGGTCGGTACGACGAACGTGCCGGCAGCAAGCGAGTCGGCCACCGGATCGCCCCACTTACCTTCAATGCGCATCGCGCGATGACCCTCGAACGGCCGCGGGGCTACGAGCACCGAATCAACCGTGAACCGCACGGTCTCGCCGGTCCACGGCGCGGTGAGTCGCTCGACCACAATCCCTTGCCGCCGCAACCGCTCTACCACGTCGGTCCACTG
>JANMSC010000240.1:0-1975 GCA_031388885.1 Gemmatimonadales bacterium
ACCGAGAGCAATGCGTCCCACGTGGACGGATCCGCCTCGTTGAGGAACGGCGCCTGTTGTGCCCGCAGGAAGAGAAACAGATACGGCGTCACGCCTACCAGCGCGATGAGGAGCGAAGTGGCGGCGAACCCTGCCTGGTGCTGGCGCAACGCCCACAACACTGCGCCGAGGGTCATCGTCCCAGTGAGCACGGTGAGCGTGCTGCTTCCCAGCCCGAGCGAAATCAGCAGCATCCACACCGCGGTGACGACACCGATGCGCGCCCATTCACCGCGCATCGCGCGACTATCGCCGAGCGGTCGGGTCCAGGCTTCGGCAACGAGGCACGCGACGATCGCCGGCCCCGCCAACAGCGCCAGGAGATGATTCCCGATCGAGATGCCGCCGAGGTACAGGGCCAACAGGAGCAACCGGGCGCCGTGCGCACTGTCTCGGCTCTCGCGCCACCGCAACGTGAGCCACACCACGAGTGCAATCGTGAGGGTCGCGACCGCATAAACCTCGGTCTCAACAGCATTCTGCCACGCGGTAAAGCCGAACGCGGTAAACGACGCCGCCGCCGCTCCCGCCCCGTATGCGACGGTCCTGCGACTCGCGGCGTCGAGGGTGGCGGCGTTGCGTGACGCTGCCGTGTGCGCGACGAGGAACCAGCATCCTGCGGCAACGGAGCCGCACACGGCGCTCAACAGGTTGGTTCGCCACGCGTATTCGCCGATCGGCACGACCAGCGCCCAGACGTGGGCCAGCAACACGAACAGCGGCGTACCGGGCGGATGGGGAATGCCGAGACCCTTGGCCGCGGCGATGAATTCACCCGCATCCCAGAAGGTCACCGTCGGTGCGAGCGTGGCGAGATAGACGGCAAACACCACCGCGCTCGCGAATCCGGCGGCACCGTACGGTGGCCGCGACGGGCTCATGCCCGGCTCGTCCGAATCGATTCGGCGAGCGCGATCGCATCCCGCGTGGCGGCGGGATCGTGCACCCGCAGCAGGCGGGCTCCACGATCGACTGCAATGGTGCAGGCCGCCGCCGTCGCTCGATCTCGATCGTCCACCGATCGGCCCGTCGCAACACCGAGGAAGCGCTTGCGCGACACGCCAGCCAGGACCGGTCGTCCAAGTCGCACCACGGCGTCGAGATCGTCGAGCAACCTGAAGTTCTGTTCGGCGGTCTTCCCGAACCCGAATCCGGGGTCGAGGACGATGCGTTCAACCCCGACTCCCGCAGCTGTTGCGGCACGGATGCTGTCACTCAGCTCGCGCAGCACCGCCCCGGTCACGTCGCCACCAAAGTCGGCGTGATCGAACGACGCGAGGTCGCCAAGTGCGCCGCGTGAATGTGCGAGCACAACTCCCGCGCCCGTCGCGGCGGCGAGCGTCAGGATCGCTGGGTCATGCCGTCCAGCGGTGACATCGTTGATGATCGCGGCACCGGCATCGAGCGCACCACGGGCGGTGTCGGCGCGAACGGTATCCACCGACAACGGCAGGTCGGGGTATCGCCGCGCAATGGCCGCGATCGCTGGCACCACGCGCTCGTGTTCCGTCGCCGCGTCCACCGGCTCCGCCCCAGGTCGGGTGGACTCCCCGCCGACATCGATCACGGTCGCGCCGCCTTCGAGCAGCGCGTCGACCCGGTGCAGTGCGTCATCGGGCGTCCCTGCGGGCGCGCCATCGCTGAACGAATCGGGCGTCACGTTGATCACGCCGATCACGACCGGTAATGCGAGGCTGATGACACCGCGGGCGTGCGTCCACGTCGTCGGCAGTTCGAAGGGCATCGCCATCCCGATCGCAATCGCGAGCTCACGCACCCCTTCCGGCTGAACCCACGGACGCGCGAACGCACCGAGACGCGACTGCGCCCCGGCCAGCAGGATCCAGTCGTCGCCAGTCACCAGCTCGAGGCCGAGTCGACCAGCCACGCCAAGCATCGCCTCGATGGCGTCGCTGGACACACCGGTGACATGAAA
>JANMSC010000286.1:0-1660 GCA_031388885.1 Gemmatimonadales bacterium
ATCGAAAGAGGGGCGCGAAAGCGCGCACATTGTCCGGCGCGCCGGCAATGCGGTCCTGCATGATGAGCCGGCGGCATCCGATCCGCTGGCCGTGGTCGAAGCCGCGCGTGACGTCATCATGCTGCTGCACGGGAAGTGATCGCGGTGCGGCGCGCCGCGTTTGTTGAGCTGGGCCTCGGAGTCTTTGAGGAAGATGCCGACCGGTCGTGTCTGTCAAGTGGTGGAAAAGTAATGACGTCATCACCGGCTGACGAAATCAGCTCTTAAACAACACGACTCAGGCGGCCTCCTTCACCGCTTGCATTTCCTGCCAGCCATCAAGCCGACGGAGTCGGATCTGACCCGAGCGCATCAGGCCAAACAGCAAGAGCAGGACGGCGTCCTGACTGGGCAAGCTGGCCTGCGTCTTGGTGCGACGCCGGAATTCCTCGTTGATGCGCTCCAAGGCATTCGTCGTTCGCAGCGCCTTCCACTGCAATTTCGGAAAGCGCAGAAACGTGAAGAGGTCATCGCCCGCTTCCTCGAGACACTCGATCACGGCTGGACAACGCAATCGCCATTTCTTGAGAAAACGCGCGCGGGCCTGGTCCACCGTCGCTCGCGTATCCGCATAGATCATCCGTCGATAATCTTCGGCGAGCTCCTCGCGGAGGCGCGCCGGCGCCTTGGCTTCCACATTCCTCAGCTTGTGCGTCGTGCATCGTTGAATCGCCAGCGTCGGCCACTGCTCCCGGAGCGCCGCGGCCAACCCGGGATTGCCATCAATCACGGCCAGCCTCGGGATCCCCACGTGCCGCGCCACGAGGGTGTGGATGACATCGCGCCAGGCCGCCGTACTTTCATCGCCGACCAACCGCACATCCAACACGACGCGTTCCCCATCCGCCCGCACGCCCAGCGTGACGAGCACCGGCACGCGGACGCGTCGCTTGCCGATCCGCACCTTCGGATACCAGCCATCCAGCAGCAGATACTGGATGTGGTCGTCGGCCAAGTCGCGGCTGCGCCAGGTCTCGAAGTCGTCCGCGAGCCGACCGACCAGCCGCGAGACGGCGTCCTTCGAGAGCGGCCCGCCACGGAGCAACGGCGCCAAGGCCCCTTTGATCCGGCGCGTATTTGTCCCACTCAAGTACACGCCGAGGATCGCTGCATCGACCTGTTCGCTCCGGCGTTGATACCGCGGGACCAGTTCGCTGCGCCATTCCGTCGTCCCGCCCTCCGGGGTCACGACACGGGCGCGAGGCATCGCGAACGTCGTGGGCCCCAGACTCGTGGTCAACGTCCGTCCGCGCGTCCCATGGCGATAGCCCGCCCGCGCCGTCCCGACCCGCACCGACGGCGCCGCTCCCAGCGCGTGCACCAATTCTTCCTCCACAATCGCATCGATCAACATCCGCGCCCGTTGCCGAATCGCCATCT
Source organism: Gemmatimonadales bacterium (assembly GCA_031388885.1). Lineage (GTDB taxonomy): Bacteria > Gemmatimonadota > Gemmatimonadetes > Gemmatimonadales > GWC2-71-9 > Palsa-1233. The sequence continues at coordinate 1,420 of JANMSC010000286.1, forward strand.
CGAGACCGACGCGACCGCCTGTGGTCGCTGCTTCTGCTCGCGGCTCGTTCTTGGTATCCTTTGCCATCGCGTCATCCTCCGGCACCCGCCGCCAAGCGGGCGCGTCAGTTGGTTTGAACTGCGCTGGATGATGACGCGATTTCTACTTTTCCACCACACTCAAGACACTACCCGCGTGGCGATTGCGAAGCAGTTTTCGGTGGAGCCGAGCGTGTCGATCAATCGCGTGAGCCTGCCTTAC